>NZ_JBNLYC010000069.1:0-23203 GCF_050172015.1 Bacillus sp. GMa5/1
CTATTTCTTGAAAATAGATAAAAAATAATAGCTGGAAGGGAAGCATTTTAGAAAACATATAGTTATTATGAAAGAGAGCTAAACATGTTTTGAGTACAAAAAGAGTAGCAAGTCATGAAGAGATAATTATTGTACTTAGACATCGCTGTGAGCACATATTTTATGGTCAGCTCGAGCAATAGTGTAGGTAATTCATATACTTTTCGAGCATTTTGTAGAAGAATAATTTTTTGAAGAAAAAGCTGTCTCAAATTTTGGAGACAGCTTTTTTATTAATATTGTAGGTGTATTTGTTGGTAATTCGATATAACTTCATTTACTACCGCGCTTTTCAAAAAAGTGTTTATAAAGAAATCGTATACAAAATCCCGTTTAAAGCAAAAGAAGTACGGCCCGTTTCTTCAGAGACAACTAATATAAGTGCATCACTCTTTTCAGATAAGCCAATTGCAGCTCTGTGACGTGTTCCTAGCTCAGGATCAACTTCTGTACTTTTCGTTAAAGGAAGAATATTAGCAGCTGAGACAATATGATTATTTTTTACGAGAACGGCACCGTCATGAAGAGGGTTACCTGGATAAAATATTGATTCGAGTAATGGCGCAGTTAAATGAGCGTTTAATGTCGTTCCAGTTTGAATGAGAGCTTCAAGCGTCTCGTTTCGTTCCACGACGATAAGAGCACCATGTTTTCTGGCGCTTAAATGTTGGATAGCTGTCGTAATAAAAGATGAACTTTCCGTATAAGGTGATAAATATGCCTGAATATAGTATGTAGCTGCCAATGTTTGTACATTTGCTAACATATGATGAATATCTTCCATTTTGCATAAAATACATTCGTCTTCTTTATCGATTGCGTTCCTCATAATCGATAGTTCTTTTTCAGCAATTTCAATCATTTGCTTTGTTTGTATTTTGAGCTCTTCTGACAAGCCCCATTCGTGCATAATCCTCATTCCCTTTAGTGGAGTATTTAACAATAGTGTATACAAATATTCCTAGTAAAATCCTGTTAGATTTTATAAAATATTGAGATACAGCATGTTTTTTTCATATAATAAAGGTATGACGAGCGAGAGGAGAGAGAAGAATGAATTGGAAACAAGAATTTAGTCGCTGGCTTTCTTACGCACAATTAGATGCAGAATTAAAAGAACAGCTAGAAAATATGAAGCAAGATGAGAAGAAAATCGAGGATAGCTTTTATAAAAATCTAGAGTTTGGCACAGGTGGTATGCGTGGTGAACTTGGTGCTGGTACGAACCGTTTAAATGTATATACAGTTCGTAAAGCAACAAAAGGATTAGCAAGCTTTATCGAAAAGTTAGGTGAGGAAGCGAAAAAACGCGGTGTTGTTGTAGCCTATGATTCTCGTCATAAATCACCTGAGTTTGCAATGGAAGTCGCTGCTACACTTGGTGCACGTGGTATCACAACATATGTGTTTGAAAGCTTACGTCCAACGCCAGTACTTTCTTTCGCAGTTCGTCATTTACATACAGTAAGTGGAATCGTTCTTACGGCAAGCCATAATCCGCCTGAATATAACGGATACAAAGTATACGGTGAAGATGGTGGACAGTTACCTCCAAAAGAGGCAGATGAGTTAATTAGCTACGTAAATGCAGTAGAAGATGAATTAACAGTTGAAGTCGCTGATGTAGAGCAATTAAAAGCTGACGGTTTATTACATATTATTGGACAAGAAGTAGATGATGCATATGCTGCAGAATTGAACAATGTCATCATTAATAAAGAAATGGTACAAAAGGTTGGTAAAGACTTAAAAATCGTCTTTACACCATTACACGGAACATCAAATATTTCTGTACGCCGTGGTTTAAAAGAAGTTGGATTTACAGATGTAACAGTTGTAAAAGAGCAAGAGTTACCAGATCCAAACTTCTCTACAGTAAAATCACCGAACCCAGAAGAGCACGCAGCGTTTGAGTATGCAATTCGTGACGGTGAAAAGGTAGGCGCAGATGTATTAATCGCAACTGATCCTGACGCAGACCGCCTTGGTGTAGCAGTGCGTAATCATAATGGTGAATTCCAAGTATTAACAGGAAACCAAACAGGTGCATTAATGCTTGATTACTTACTATCTCAAAAGAAAGAAAACGGAACGCTTCCGGAGAACGGTGTCGTATTAAAAACAATCGTAACGTCTGAAATTGGTCGTACAATTGCAAAAGCATACGGTTTAGATACAGTTGATACGTTAACTGGATTTAAATTTATCGGTGAGAAAATTAGACAGTATGAAGAAAGCGGACAATATGAATTCCAATTCGGTTATGAGGAAAGCTATGGTTATTTAATCCGCCCATTCTGCCGTGATAAAGATGCAGTACAATCTGTCCTATTTGCATGTGAAGTAGCTGCATACTACAAATCACAAGGGAAAACGTTATATGACGGTCTATTAGAAGTATTTGAGAAATACGGCTTCTTCCGTGAAGACCTTGTATCGTTAACGTTAAAAGGAAAAGATGGAGCGGAAAAAATCCAAGAGATGATGGCAACGTTCCGTGAGAATCCGCCGAAAGAAGTAGCGGGCTTAACAGTCGTAGCAGTGGAAGACTATAAAGCAAGCATCGTTACATCTTTACAAGATGGACATAAAGAAGAGATTCACTTACCGAAATCAAATGTGTTAAAATATCAATTAGAGGATGGTTCATGGTTCTGCCTACGCCCATCTGGAACTGAGCCGAAGATTAAGTTTTACTTTGGTGTGAAAGATAGTTCTTTACAAAATAGTGAACAAAAGTTACTTACTATTAAAGAAGACATTATGAATCGTTTATAATACAAAGTAATTTTAAGTAGTAAGGAACAAAAGGGAGCGAAATCTCCCTTTTGTTTTATGTAGGAAATGCTTGCTATTGATTCCGACAGGAGAGAGGGTATTTTGTGATGAAAAAAGTAAGAAAAGCGATAATCCCAGCAGCTGGATTAGGAACACGTTTTTTACCAGCAACGAAAGCAATGCCGAAAGAAATGTTACCGATAGTAGATAAACCAACGATTCAATACATTGTAGAAGAAGCAGTGAAATCGGGAATCGAAGATATTATTATTGTTACTGGTAAAACAAAGCGCTCTATCGAAGATCATTTTGATAACGCATTTGAACTAGAACAAAACTTATTAGAGAAGAAAAAATATGAGTTGCTTGAAAAAGTACAAGCTTCTTCAAAAATGGTAGATATTCATTACATCCGTCAAAAAGAGCCGAAGGGACTAGGACATGCTGTTTGGTGTGCACGTAAATTCATTGGTGATGAGCCATTTGCAGTGTTACTAGGTGATGATATTGTCCAAGCTGAGAAACCGTGTTTACGTCAATTAATGGATGAGTATGAAAAAACACTTTCTTCTGTTATTGGTGTACAAACTGTTCCAGAGTCGGAAACACATCGCTATGGAATTATCGATCCATTAGAACAAGAAGGTCGTCGTTACCAAGTTCGCAATTTCGTTGAGAAACCAGCACAAGGTACAGCTCCTTCAAACTTAGCGATTATGGGGCGCTACATTTTAACGCCTGAAATCTTTATGTTCTTAGAACAGCAACATGTCGGTGCTGGTGGTGAAATTCAGTTAACAGATGCAATCCAAAGCTTAAATGAAATCCAACGTGTATTTGCCTACGATTTCGAAGGAAAGCGCTACGACGTAGGTGAAAAGCTAGGATTCGTTCAAACGACAATCGAAATGGCTCTGCAACACCCAGAATTACGTGATGACATGGTTGCGATGATGAAGAAAATTTTAGAAGAACAAGCGAATCAAGAGTCATAATAAAAAATGAGTTATTTCAGTATACTGAAATAACTCATTTTTTTATTATGAAATCGTCGAATGAGAATGCTGATAAGCAGAACGACGCACAGCATAATATATGCGAGGTGCGATAATAGCACCGATAATTGTAAATGCAATATCTTTTACTGCAAACCACATCATAATCATCCAAGCAGCTTTATAGCTCATATTACCGCTCATAAAGAGATTGACTGCCCCGTACATGTAAGTAGTACCGATTATATAAGTTAAAATAATTCCTGTGAAAGAGGCAATTGCAAATGTAATGAATGTTGGTCTTTCTTTTTGTTCTACTAGTTTTCCGGATACGTAAGCAACGATAATAAATGCGATAATAAAACCACCAGTAGGATCTAAAAGTGCTCCAAATCCAGCTTTGAAGTTAGCGAAGATTGGTGCGCCGGCTACGCCAACGAGCATATATACAGTCATGGATAAGGCACCAAGTCTACTTCCAAGAAGAAGACCTGCTAAAATTGCGAAAAATGGTTGCATAGATAATGGGATGCCTGCTACTTGAAGGAATGGTGCCCAAGATACAATATTTGCACCGATTGCCATAAGAGCAACGAACATGGCAGCTAATGCTAAATCTAAAACATAAAATCTTCTCATAATGTTAACCTCCTGTTGTTTTTAGGTTAACATTATCGTAGCGAAAATATTTACTTGTTGTCAATCAAAATATTTTGATAAGAAGGCTTTAAATAGTCTCTTAGCAACGTATATGGAATACGAAATTGCGGAATTCCACTTGAATAGGGAGCAATCTCATATAAAGGGAAATAAATGACGAGATTGTCTGGCTCTAAAAAGAAGTGGAATTTTTTCATACTCATTACTTTTTCAGTTGCATCAGGAAAATAAATGCTTTCATTTTGTTTAATTTGTCGTACAATCTCCGCACGGATTACATCTTTATATTTATCCTTTTGTTCAAATAAATCGTCTAAGTGCAGTACCTTTTTTTCGTTTAAATCGAATGTATTTGCCTTCCACGTATAAAGACCGTGTGCTCCGCCAGTATATTGATAGTAATTCACATATAGGCTAAGAAAAGGTGGTTTGTTTAAAGAGACTTTATAATCAACATTTGCTACGTACGGATGAAATGGTGTACTAGATCCTTCTGTCTCTTTATAATATTTTTTTGCTTCTTTTTCTAATTTGGTTTTAAATTTGTCAGTGGATTTTTTGTAGTATAAATTGAGTTTATTTTGAAATTTAGAGTCAGAAAATTTGTGAAAAGAAGGCCTGTTTATTTGATATTCTATATAAGGTTTCTTACCTTTTTGCGTTACAGTCTTAACATCGATTGTCAGGTTAGATGCTTTGGCTGTTATTGCACAATTTGGTACAATAGTCAGCAAGGAGAACATAAGCAGTAATATACAAAATTTCTGTTTCATTTAGGTGAAGCCTCCTTATATAAGTGTTATAAGTAGTTTGAAAATAAATAGGTAAAATTATACATTTAATTAAAGTAAGAGAAGGGGGAAGCGATATGGCAAAAACTTTAATGGATTCACTTGGAATTGAGTTGTTAGAGATGACAGAAGATAAGGTGGTTGCTACGATGCCTGTTGATGAGCGTACGCATCAGCCATTTGGATTTTTACATGGTGGTGCATCGGTTGCATTAGCAGAAACAGTGGCAAGTGTTGGTTCATATAATTTAATTGATCAAGAAAAATGTATTTGTTTCGGATTAGAAATTAATGCGAACCACATTCGCTCAAAGAAAGATGGAATTGTAACAGCGATTGGAACACCAATACATAGAGGACAATCGACAATGGTTTGGGATGTTCGCATTATTGATGAAAATGATGATTTACTATGTATATCAAGATGTACAGTAGCAATTAAAGAAAAACGTGAAAAATAAAAAAGAGGCGCTCTTATGAGCAGCCTCTTTTTCTTATAATTAGAACTGGATTTTCTTCTCTAAGAAACCTTTTAGTTCGCTAATTGGCATACGAACTTGTTCCATTGTGTCACGGTCACGTACTGTAACAGCTTTGTCTTCAACTGAGTCGAAGTCGTATGTGATACAGAATGGTGTACCGATTTCGTCTTGACGACGGTAACGTTTACCGATAGAACCAGTTTCATCAAAGTCTACCATGAAGTCTTTAGCTAATTCTGCGAATACTTCAGTAGCACCTTCAGATAGCTTTTTAGATAATGGTAAGATAGCTGCTTTGTATGGTGCTAAAGCAGGGTGGAAACGAAGAACTGTACGAGAATCGTTTTCTAATTGCTCTTCTTCATATGCATCACATAAGAATGCTAATGTTACGCGGTCTGCGCCTAAAGATGGCTCGATGCAGTATGGCACGTAACGCTCATTCGTTTGTGGATCAATATAGTTAAAGTCTTCGTTTGAATGTTCCATGTGACGTTTTAAGTCGAAGTCTGTACGAGATGCAACGCCCCAAAGTTCGCCCCAACCGAATGGGAATTTGAATTCAATGTCAGTTGTTGCATTACTGTAGTGAGATAACTCTTCTTCACCGTGGTCACGAAGACGCATGCTCTCTTCAGACATACCAAGTGAAAGTAACCAGTTTTTACAAGTTTCACGCCAGAATGCAAACCACTCTAAATCTTCACCAGGCTTACAGAAGAATTCAAGTTCCATTTGTTCAAATTCACGTGTACGGAATGTGAAGTTACCAGGTGTGATTTCGTTACGGAAACTCTTACCGATTTGGCCGATACCAAATGGAAGCTTTTTACGCATAGAGCGTTGAACGTTTTTGAAGTTTACGAAAATACCTTGTGCTGTTTCAGGACGAAGGAAGATTTCGTTTGTGCTAGACTCTGTAACACCTTGGAATGTTTTGAACATTAAGTTGAACTGACGGATTTCAGTAAATTCTTCACTACCGCAATCAGGACATTTTACTTCATGTTCTTTCATTAAGTCAGCCATTTGGTCGAAAGTAAGACCGTCAACAACCATTTCGATGCCTTTTGCATCTAAAGCATCCTCAATTAATTTGTCAGCACGGTGACGAGCTTTACATTTTTTACAGTCGATCATTGGATCGTTGAAGTTACCAACGTGACCAGAAGCGATCCAAGTTTTAGGGTTCATTAAAATAGCTGCGTCTAAACCAACGTTGTGTGGAGATTCTTGAATGAATTTTTTCCACCAAGCTTTTTTAACATTATTTTTTAATTCGATTCCAAGTGGACCGTAATCCCAAGTGTTTGCAAGACCACCGTAAATTTCAGAACCAGGGAAAACAAAACCGCGATGTTTCGCTAAGTTTACAACTTGTTCCATTGAATACATAAGAAAATCCTCCTTTTGAAAGTTAACGTATTGGCGATGACATACTCTGATACTTTGGAAACGAGCAGTATATGCTAAAAGGAACATAAAAAAACGCTCATCCCAAGGCTTATTTGCCTAGGGACGAGCGTTTGCCCGCGGTTCCACCCTAGTTGATACACAAAAGGTGCATCCACTTTATCATGTATTGCTCGAGACTGCCGTTTCCTTGCGTCTTCAGGCTTTCACTATCCCTGAATCGCTTTTTATGCAAGTACTTATAAGTCCGTCATCGCTACTTATATTAATAATAATGAACATATTCTAACACGTTCTTTTTTAAATCTCAATAGAGGAACGCGTCTATCTATGATAGAGTCTCGCCTATTTTTTCATTATTTATTCCGTAATTTTGCTTAATATGCTTAATTGCTTCACGCTTACTTAATGGAGCGAGCTCATTGTTTTGCACGTATTCCCAAACTACATCCTGATATGTTTTTGCATATTCACGAAGGACCCAGCCAATTGCTTTTTGAATGAAAAATTCTTTTGAAGAATGTAGTTGTCCAATAATCCAGAAAAGAAGTTCTTCATCCATCTTTTGTTTATATTTGAGTTGGAATAAAATAGTGGCACGTTGTAACCAAATGTTATCTGATGCAATCCATTTTGGGATATAGGCAGAAATCAATTCTGGATGTTGCAAAAAGATATTACCTAAAAATGTAGGTACGATGCTATCGACAGTGTCCCACCAAGATTTTGTTACAATCAATTCTTCTAAGAAGGGGATATGTGTTTCGTTTATATGCTTTTTATATTTTTGCATAATATCAAGTGCAGCCGCTTGGAATTCACGTTCTGGTAAGTCCCAAAGTTCACGTACGATAATTTGGAAGTCTCTTTTATCTGGGAGAGTATGTATTTGAATGATGTCTTTTAATAATTGGCGTCTTTCCGGTGTTTGAATACCTAGAAATGGGAAGTGATTTTTCATATAACGAGCCATAGGTTCTGCTTTTTCAAGATTTTGATGAGCTGTAAAATGCTCTTGTAATGCTTTTACAAATGGATGCATACGTGTTTCTCCTCTCTTATTCTCTTTCTTCTCTTATTATACAAAGAGTTTGGATAAATTTTAAAACATAACTTGCAATGTAATGAAATATGTTGAAAGTAGAGAGGAGAGGATAAGATGGAGGATCAAGGCGTACTAGCAGGTTTCTTTGCTCTTAGTTTTGCGTTTATTCTTGTTATATTGATTTGGGCAATTATTTCATATTTGTTAACGGCTTTTGCACTTTATTCGATGGCGAAAAATGATGGTGCAACGGACGGGGTGCTTGCGTTTATTCCGTTTTTGAATAGTAAGACGTGGGGGGACTTAGCGAAAGATAAATTACCAGATTTTTTGAAAGAAGAAGCAGGATGGAAAGTATTCGGCATATATGTTGCATGTTTCATTTTTAATTTCGTACCAATTATAAGTTTACTAGCAACAGCTGTATCGATTGTATTGTCCATTTATCTTATCTACGCTATTTTAGACAGATACGGAACGAACTCTATATTATTTACGATTATTCATGTAATCACATTTTCGGTGTTCTTACCGATTCATTTATTTATTATTCGAAATGAACCGGTGAGATATAAAGAGTAGATTTTTCATTTTTGTTGATAAGTAGATATAAGTAAAAAAGCGCCCTGATTATCAGAGCGCTTTTTCTACTACATAAGGTAGCGTAAATAAATATAAATGTGAGAAATGATTAATGAAACGATCATAATTGGGAAACCGACTTTTAGGAAGTCCATGTAACTAAATTTATGTCCTTCGCGGCTCGCGATACCTGCAACGATTACGTTAGCAGAAGCTCCGATTAATGTTCCGTTTCCGCCCAGACAAGCACCTAGTGCTAATGCCCACCATAATACATCGATTTGTGCGTCAGATGGTGATAAGCCTAGCCCAACTGCCATATCGTTAATAAGTGGAATCATTGTTGCGACGAATGGGATGTTATCAATTGTTGCAGAGGCGATACCAGATACCCATAAAATAAGGATGGATGCGTAAGAAATATCTCCGCCTGTTATACCAATTACTTTTTGAGCTAACATTTTGATAAGACCGATATCGATAAGTCCTCCAACAAGTACGAATAACCCTGCGAAGAAGAAGATTGTTACCCACTCTACGCTTGCAAATACTTCTTCAATTTCATGCTCTTTCACACCAATTAACATAAGTACAGTAGCACCAGTTAAGGCGATAATAGCGGCATCGATATGGAAAATAGAATGAGTCATGAAACCTACAATCGTAAGTCCAAGTACCGTTAAAGATTTTTTCATTAATACTGGGTCTTTAATGTACTGTTTTTCATCTAAGCTCATTAATTTTTTAACTTGTACAGGATCGGCAATTAATTGTTTGCGATACATGAAGTAAAGTATTATCGCTGTAACTGCAATAATAATAATTACAATTGGTGCTAGATTCAATAGGAAAGCATTGAAGTCTAAATGCTTATTTGCAGAACCAATCATAATGTTAGGTGGATCACCAATTAATGTTGCTGTTCCTCCAATGTTTGAAAAAATAATTTCAGAAAGTAAATAAGGAACAGGATTTACTTGCAGTATGCGCGTAATAGATAAAGTAACTGGAACAACAAGAAGTACAGTTGTAACGTTATCTAAAAATGCGGAGCCAAGCGCGGTAAGTAAGGAAAGTGAAATTAAAATTTTAATTGGATTTCCTTGTGCCCCTTTTGCTGCTTTAATGGCAACGTATTGGAAAACACCTGATTTACTCGTAATGTTCACCAAAATCATCATACCGATGAGTAGCGTAATCGTTCCCCATTCAATATGTTTCGTAAAGGCGTTATGTAAATCGACGACCCCCACAATTACCATGAGTGCTGCACCAAGAAGTGCGATGACAGCGCGATTAATTTTTTCAGAAATAATAATGGCATATGTAATTAAAAAGACTGCGATAGCAAAATAATACTGCCAGTTAGCGAGTTCTTGCGTTGTTTCGTGCAAAAATCTCATCTCCTTTCATTCACTTTTTCTTAGTGTGTCAAAAATGCTCTAGAAGAAACACACATAACGTCATTATAAAGTAGGAAAATGGCGGATGTAAATGAAAGGAGAGATTTTGTCATATTTTCTGCATAGGTCATTTTTTCTTATTTTTTAAAATATTTGTGGGCATTTGACATATATATAAGATACATCCAATCTGAATATTTAAAATGGAATTAGCATTCGAGCTTGTTCGTGTAGGAGTGTCAAATAGAAAGGAATGACAAAAATGATAAGGAAGGGATCGTATGGATGAACAACGATTTTTATTTTTAGACTTTGAGTTTACGATGCCCCAGCATAGAAAGAAACCGAAAGGATTTTTTCCAGAGATTATTGAGGTAGGACTCGTTTCAGTTGCTGGCTGTAAGGTAGAAGATACGTATTCATCACATGTTAGGCCGAAAACATTTCCCTCTTTAACGGATCGATGTAAGAAGTTTTTAGGAATAAAACAAGAAGTCGTGGATAAAGGGATTTCATTTCCTGAACTCGTTAAGAAGCTTTCAGAATACGAAACGAAATGTAAACCGACAATTGTAACGTGGGGAAATATGGATATGAAAGTGCTGAAGCATAATTGTGAAATGGCAGGGATAGCTTTTCCATTCTTCGGACAGTGTCGTGATTTATCGCTTGAGTATAAGAAGTTTTTTGGAGAAAGAAATCAAACAGGATTATGGAAAGCAATTGAGGCGTATGGAAAAGTAGGGACAGGGAAGCATCATTGTGCGCTTGATGATGCAATGACGACGTACAACATTTTTAAACTAGTAGAAAAAGATAAAGAGTATTTAGTAAAACCAGCACCTCCAACATTAGGAGAACTTGTTGATTTTTCAAAAGTGTTAAAGAAAGTGAGCACACAGTAACGACCAAATTGCACATTATGTAATTTGGTCGTTTTGTTTTTTAGAGTTTGTAGTCTTTCTTTAACTGTTCTAATGTTTTTAGACTACGCTCTGCAAAAGGTGAATCATCTTCAGAAAATGAATTCATTTGAGTTTCTAATGCTAATTTTAGTGAATCTGTATAATCCGGAATTTCTCCTTCATATTTCTTCACCATTTGTTCTGGAATGTTCGTTTGCTCATGAAAAGCTAAAGCACGTCTTTCGTGGAAAAATGGTACGTCAGCTTGTTTTACGTTATGTAAGTCACCTTGCACCGGATGTTTTAAAACAGCTAATACTTTTACGACGTAACTGCCAGGGCGGCTATTTGTAACCTCACCAATGTATTTTCCTGTTTTATAAATACCAGTAACGATTTCGCCAATTTCAAATGTTTCTCTCATATTTTTCACCTCAAGTTTATAGTAAGGAAAGTGAGGGAAGGAGTCAAAGAAATCATTCGCTTTCGGAACGACCCTTGAGAATATGGACCGGTTCAACTATAATTTAAAGTGATATAACAGAAAATTCTGATGTTTTTCGAATCCTATAATAAGGAGTGTTCCGTATGATGCCTTTATATTTTCCGGAAGATAAAACAGAATATATTATTCCGGGGATTGTTTGTGTTCTATTTATCATCGGTGCGATTGCTACGTGGCGTATGTTCATTCGTGTATCAAAACGAGAAGCAGAGCGATTACAGAAAGTTGAAGAAAAGCTGTTAGCTGAAAAGAAACAGTAACTCATTTTTGTATGTTTCCCTCTATGCTCGGACAATCTAAGGGCAGAATATATTTTGGAGGGAATAAAATGAAAAAACGGCTTTTTTTCAGTTGTTGTTTACTATTTCTGATGGCAGGTTGTGACCAAGGAAAGCCGAAAGAAATTGACGTGAAATTACATAATGCTTCAGGTGATGAAGTGGGGACTGCGAAAGTAACTCAGCAAACAAGTGGAGTGAAAATTAAGATTAAAGGGGAAGGTTTCACGCCAGGCCCGCACGGCATACATGTGCACGAAATTGGTGAGTGTAAAGCACCGCGTTTTGAATCATCTGGGAATCATTTTAACCCTGATAATAAAAAGCATGGACTGCTCAATCCGAAGGGTGCAGAAAACGGTGATTTACCGAACGTAATTGCAGACGGTTCTGGGAAAATTAAAGCAGAAATCGATGCGCCGCATATAACGCTCGAAGAAGGAAAAACGACGATTCATAGAAAAGATGGAGCGTCTATTATTATTACAGAAAACCCTGATGATGGTATGACACAACCGACAGGTAAATCAGGGGATCGAATTGCTTGTGGCGTAATTGTAAAAAAAGCATCGGATATGAAGAAAAAGTAAAAGCTACCGTGAATGGTAGCTTTCTTTGTGAAATGTAATTGAAAGTATATCAGCGATTATTGGAATATATCGACTGTAACTCAAATTATATCGGCGATTATTGGAATATATAGACCGTAACTTGAAATATATCAGCGATTATTGAAATATATCGACTTACCGACAAAATATGACAAAGGAGTCTGCCCCAAGAATGATTAGGGGCAGACTCCTTTCTTATTATGAAAACGTATGATGCAGTCTGTTTAAAATTTCTTCTAAAACAGATCGTGGACAGCCGATGTTAATTCGAATATGTTCTTCGCCACCTAACCCGTATTTCTCACCAGGTTCAACGATGATTTTTCCTTTTTCCTCAAGTAGTGCGGTACGCTCGTTTTGAGAAAGCTTTAGACGAGAACAATCAATCCATAATAAAAAGCTACCTTCTGGCTTCGTTACGGAAAGAGCAGGTATGTGAGTTTTAATATATTCACAAGCAAATTGAGCATTATCTTCTATATATAATCGAATTTCGTTTAGCCAATCATTACATTCTGTATAGGCGCTTTGCATCGCTGTATAAGCGAAGATATTTAACCCGTGGAAGCCCTGTCTATACTGGATAGCAGTAAAGGCGTGACGGAGTTTTTCGTTTGGAATGATAACGATCGACGCTTGTAATCCAGCGATATTAAATGTTTTACTTGGAGCCATACAAGTAATCGTGCGAGCTGCTAATTCTTCAGATAAAGAAGCGAACGGTGTATGTGTATGGTCTGCATAAATGATATCGGAATGAATTTCATCCGCCACAACGATTACGTCATATTTAGTACATAACGATCCGAGCTGCACAAGTTCCTTTTTCGTCCAAACGCGTCCGATTGGGTTATGAGGGCTACAAAGAAGCATGAGTTTGATGCCTTGCTGAAACTGCTTTTCTAAATGCTTGAAGTCTATCACATATGTATCATTTTGTTTCTGTAATGGACTCACGCATAACTGTCTGTTGTTTGTTGTGACCATTTCGAAAAATGGAGGATAAATAGGTGGTTGTACGAGAACGGATTCGTTTTCTTTTGTGAAAGCCTGTATGCTCGTACTAAGAGCTGGAACGATTCCGGCGCTAAAGACAATCCATTCTTTTTGAATATCCCAGTTGTATTGTTGTTTTGTCCAGTTACAAATAATATCTCCAATATTTTCGGGAGGAAGTGTATAGCCAAAAATCGGATGTTCGATTCGTTGTTTTAAGGCAGTTTGAATTGGTTTTGGTACTTCAAAATCCATATCAGCAATCCAAGCATGGATAAGTTCTTCGTTTTTATATGTATCCCATTTTATACTATGCGTTCCACGTCGATTGATTGCTTTATGAAATAGTTGCATAAGTTTGCTCCCTTCTTCTGTAAAACCAATAAGTTATGAAAGTTCTCTCTCTTCTTATAGAATAGCTGATGTGATAGGATAAAGAAAAGTATTAAAAAGTGAAAAGGCGGGAAGCGAATGGGTACATATGAAAAGATGATAGAGGTTGTGAAGAATTGGGATCCGTTTCAAATGGGACCGGAGTTTTATGAAACAGAAGCGAGCGATGTTGTGAGCGTCATAAGTGTGTTTGACGATCCAAAATATATCGCAAAGAAGATTCAACATATATACTTTATGTCTTTTGAGGAAGTACCTGCGCTTGAAAAATGTGAGAAATTAGCTGTGGAATTACTTGTAATAAAAGAAGGCGGAAGCTGTTCATTATAGGCTGTCGGGATTTCCGACAGCCTTTTTTATATTATCCCGTTATTTGCTGGGTAGTAAGACCTTCACCTCAAAATTTAGCGGAAGCAAAGAAGTTAGGTGGAGGCTGATTAAAGTTTCATTTTATTGCGCGGAAAAAGCGATAATTTCTTCATAAACATGTTCAGGCTTTTCTTCAGGTAGTAAATGTCCTGTATTTTCGTAAGAAATAAATTTTGAATTCGGTAAATCTTTGTGTAGACGATGACCTACATGTACAGGGACGACGCGGTCTTTTTCACCCCAAATGAGTAGGATAGGTGTTTCGATTTTTTGTAATTCAGTTGAAGATAAGTCACCTTCACGGTCTCGTATCATGCGAGTTAAAGCGGGAAATATACGGTCGTCATAAAAAGGAGCGGAGTAACCTTTTTTCATTTCATCGTCAATTAATGAGTGATCATGAACGACATTCATTAAGTTATGAACAATGCCGCGCCTTATAATCCAGTTCTTTACGTATAAATGAAAGAACGGTAAATAAGAAGAGTATAGTAAAGGTAAGGTTGCGCGCGCTAAATAGCTCGAGCTACATAGTAAAATCGTCTTTGAAATGAGTTCAGGACGTATACGGTTTACATAGAGAGAAATTTGCCCACCCATAGAATGCCCAACTAATACAATGTTTGAGAGAGATAAATGTTCAATTAAATCAATAATAATCGTTGCTAAATTGTGATAAGAATACTTAAACAGATGAGACTTATCACTTTTTCCGAACGGTGGCAAATCAAGAGCAATGACTGTTCCTTCCTTCGATAGTAAAGGAATGAGACGGCGGTAACTGAATGAGGAAGATAAAAAGCCGTGAACGAGTATGAAAGTAGGACGTTCTGTTTTATTATCATGTTCATACAATTCGTAATGAACAGTAGTGCCGCGAGTGGAAAAAGTGAAATAAGGACAAGTATATTTATGATTCATTTTTTGTCACTCCATTGATTTTTGTTCATATCATCTCCAAGGAAGAAGAAAATATGTTAACAAAAAAAGGCAAGATGACGATGTCATCTTGCCTTTCGTTTATTCAGTATTACCCGCGAACAATATTAGGCGGTGTTTTTCCTTGTAACCCTGCAACTAAATTTTCAGCGGCGGTCATGGCCATTTGCTGACGAGTTTTTAATGTTGCAGATCCGATATGTGGTAAAGTCACAACATTTTGTAATGATAAGAGTGGATTATCTTTTTGAATCGGCTCTTGTGTAAATGTATCGATACCTGCTGCAAAGATTTTCTTTTCTGTTAAAGCATGGATTAACGCTTTTTCATTTACTGTTTTGCCGCGAGAAGCATTAATGAAGATTGCTGTGTCTTTCATTAATGAAAATTCCTTTTCTCCGATAAGGTGATATGTTTCATCTGTTAATGGAGTAAGAAGAACAATAAAGTCAGACTGATTCAGTAGCGTCTGTAAATCACAATATGTAGCATCGAATTTTTGTTCAGCTTCTTCTTTACGACGGCGGTTATAGTAAAGAACATTCATATCAAATCCGAATTTTGCTCGTTTTGCAACGGCTTCTCCAATTCGGCCCATACCGATAATACCAATTGTGCTATGGTGTACATCTAGTCCGAAGTGTTCTTTTCCGATTTCAGCGTTCCATTCACCATTTTTCACGTAAGAATCGAGTTCGCAAACGCGGCGCCCAGCTGATAGCATAAGGGCGAAAACGAGATCAGCTACTGTATCATCTAATACGTATGGTGTATTTGTTCCGATAACATTTCGGTTTTTCATCGCTTGTAAATCAAAATTATCGTAACCGACAGAAATGTTGCTCACTACTTTTAAGTTAGGAGCTACTGTCAGTAATTCTTCATTAATAGCAGATCCGAAATTTAATAACCCATCTTTATCTTGTATTTTCTCTAATAGAATATCACGAGGTACTTTCTCATTTTGATCCCATTTTTCATAATCACAGTGTTCTGATAAATAGTTTTCTACAAATGTTGGAACTGGTTCAGCAATATAAACTTTTGGTTTCACGGTTCCATCCCCTTTCGCTTTATCCCGCATTTTTCCGCTGATTAAAGTTTCACTTTATTTTGACATAATTCAATAGAAAAATCTTCTTTTCAAACTTGAAAGGGTATTTGTATAATTTAGACACAAACGAAAAGGAAGGATGATTTATATGGTGACAGAAAAAGAATTAGAATTATTAGCTTGTCTTGAAAAGAGTAGTCGATTATCTGTAGATACATTAGCGAAGCTGTTAAATATAGAAGTAGAAGAAGTAAAGAAGATGGTTGCGAGATTAGAAAATGAAAAGATTATTGTGGATTATGTAACACATATCGATTGGACGAAAGTGAAAGAACATACAGGTTTAACGGCAATGATCGATGTGAAAGTTACGCCAAAGCACGGCGTTGGATTTGATGCGGTTGCTGAGCAAATTTATCGTTATTCAGAAGTGAAATCCGTTTATTTAATGTCAGGGACATATGATCTTTCTATTACATTAGAAGGGAAAACGATGGGGGAAGTAGCGATGTTTGTTTCTGAGAAATTAGCAACAATTGAATCTGTCGTTTCTACAACGACTCATTTCATTTTGAAGAAGTATAAACATGAGGGTGTTATTTATGAAAAAGACGATGATGATAAGCGAATTGTGGTGACACCATGAAGCAATTTGAACTATCTAGATCAGCAGAATCTTTAAAACCATCTGGTATTCGAAAATTTTTTGATTTAGCAGCAAATATGAAAGGTGTTATTTCCCTCGGGGTAGGAGAGCCAGATTTTGTTACCCCTTGGAATGTAAGGCAAGCATGTATTCGTTCTTTGCAACAAGGGTATACGTCATATACAGCAAATGCAGGATTATTGGAGCTCCGTCAAGAAATAGCAAAGTATCTAAAAAAACAATTTGCAGTATCTTATGACCCAAGTGATGAAATCATTGTTACAGTTGGAGCGAGCCAGGCGTTAGATGTAGCGATGCGCGCCATTATAAATCCTGATGATGAAGTGCTCATTATTGAACCAAGCTTCGTTTCTTATGCACCACTTGTGACATTAGCTGGAGGAGTTCCGGTTCCTGTGGCGACTACTTTAGAAAATGAGTTTAAAGTACTACCAGAACAAATTGAAGCAGCTATTACAGCGAAAACAAAGGCGATTTTGCTTTGTTCACCAAATAACCCGACAGGTGCAATGCTAAATAAATCCGAGCTTGAAGAAATAGCAGTGTTTGTTGAGAAGTACAATCTAATTGTATTATCTGATGAAATTTATGCAGAGCTTGTATACGACGAAGTATATACAAGTTTCGCGAGTATTAAAAATATGCGTGAGCATACGATTTTAATTTCGGGATTTTCAAAAGGGTTTGCGATGACAGGATGGCGTCTCGGTATGATTGCAGCTCCTGTTCAATTTTCAGAATTAATGCTCAAAATCCATCAGTATTCAATGATGTGTGCACCGACGATGTCTCAGTTTGCAGCACTTGAGGCGTTACGCGCAGGGAACGATGAAGTGATTCGAATGAGAGATAGTTATAAGAAGCGTCGTAACTTCATGACGAAATCTTTCAATGAAATGGGCTTAACGTGTCATGTGCCAGGCGGAGCATTTTATGTTTTCCCTTCTATATCTTCAACAGGATTATCTTCAGCGGAATTTGCAGAACAGTTATTGCTGGAAGAAAAAGTGGCTGTTGTCCCTGGTAGCGTATTTGGCGAAAGTGGTGAAGGTTTTATTCGTTGTTCTTATGCAACATCGCTTGAACAACTTATGGAAGCAATGAAGAGAATGGAACGGTTTGTAGAGAATAAAAAAAGGACAAAACGTAATACGTTTTGTCCATAAAAGGGGGGGAATACTAGAAAGCCATGTGTTAGTAGTCTATCCCAATATTGGATAATTATACTTCTTTAAGGGAAATTTTTCATGAATTTTGAATGAGTTCTGTCATAGTGGTATAATTTACTAATATAAGGTATACGCATTCTAGATAACGTTATCTAGAATGCGTACTAACCAATCGGATATTTAAAATAAATATATCTGCTTTGCTCTCTATAATTGTAGAGAGAATGGTAAACGTATGGGAGTGTTTCATATGTCAGAACAATATACAACAGGAGTGGTTGTAACAGGGAAAGTGACTGGAATTCAAGATTACGGTGCGTTTGTAGCGTTAGATGCAGAAACACAAGGGCTTGTGCATATATCTGAAATTACAAATGGATATGTAAAGGATATTCATGACTTTTTAAAGGTCGGCGATACAGTAGAAGTAAAGGTACTTTCAATTGATGAAGAGCACAGAAAAATGAGTTTATCGTTAAAAGCGGCGAAAAGAAAACAAGGAAGGATTCTTATACCGAACCCATCTGAAAACGGATTTAATACGCTGCGAGAAAAGTTGGCAGAATGGATTGAAGAGTCCGAGTTAACAAAGTAAAAGAGGAACGCATATGAGCGTTCCTCTTTTACTTTATCTTATGATATATATTTGCAAATATGATTGCATGCAATCATATTCGTATGTCGGAGGTGAAAGGACATACTGATTATCGAATTTCGTTTGTTTCTGGGTGCGTACCAAGATTTTCAGATGGTTTAAACAGTAAACCAAGGTTGATAAGCCCAGATATACCAACGATGCCGTAAATAATACGTGCAAGAGCTGAATTTTGTCCACCGAAAATGGCTGCTACTAAGTCAAACTGGAAAAACCCGATTAGTCCCCAGTTCACAGCGCCAATTACAGTAAAGACTAATGCGATACGTTGTAAAGTACTCATGAAAAAGCCCCCCCTTAATTGTGAAGCATGAGCAAGCGATGAGTTAATTAACTCTTTTATAGAATGGGGTAGTTATGTTGTTTTTATACATAAAAAATGTTTGAAATAAGATGTATATACATCTATACCGAAAAATGCGAATTTTTATGCAAAAAATGAACTTTTTCTAAAAAATATATATTGGTTACGTTTACAATGTTTGAATCGCTTGATTTACAACTTCAGTTTCGCTAAAGTGAATACAGAAATACATATCCATAATTGGAGGGAAAAAGATGAGTACACATGTAACGTTCGACTATTCTAAAGCGTTATCCTTCATCGGTGAACATGAAATCACTTATTTACGTGATGCAGTGAAAGTAACACATCACGCAATCCACGAAAAAACTGGAGCTGGGAACGATTTCCTTGGGTGGGTAGACCTTCCGCTTCAATATGACAAAGAAGAATTTGCTCGCATTCAAAAATGCGCAGAAAAAATTAAAAATGACTCTGACATTTTACTTGTTGTAGGTATCGGTGGTTCTTACTTAGGAGCACGTGCAGCAATCGAAATGTTAAACCATTCTTTCTACAACACGCTTTCTAAAGAACAACGTAAAACTCCACAAGTGCTATTTGTTGGACAAAACATTAGCTCCACTTACATGAAAGATTTAATGGACGTATTAGAAGGTAAAGACTTCTCTATTAACGTTATTTCCAAATCAGGTACAACAACAGAGCCAGCACTAGCATTCCGTATCTTCCGTAAGTTATTAGAAGAAAAGTATGGAAAAGAAGAAGCTCGCAAACGTATTTATGCAACTACAGATAAAGCGCGTGGTGCATTAAAAACATTAGCTGATAACGAAGGTTACGAAACATTTGTTATTCCAGATGATGTTGGAGGTCGTTTCTCTGTATTAACGCCAGTTGGTTTATTACCAATCGCAGTAAGTGGCTTAAATATTGAAGAGATGATGAAAGGTGCAGCTGCTGGTCGTGATGACTTCGGAACATCAGAACTAGAAGAAAATCCAGCTTACCAATATGCAGTAGTTCGTAACGCTTTATACAATAAAGGAAAAACAATTGAAATGCTTGTTAACTATGAACCAGCACTTCAATACTTCGCTGAGTGGTGGAAACAGTTATTTGGTGAAAGTGAAGGAAAAGATCAAAAAGGTATTTTCCCATCTTCAGCAAACTTCTCAACTGATTTACACTCATTAGGTCAATACGTTCAAGAAGGTCGTCGTGACTTATTTGAAACAGTCCTTAAAGTAGGTAAATCTACACATGAACTAACAATCGAATCAGAAGAAAACGATTTAGACGGATTAAACTACCTTGCTGGTGAAACTGTAGACTTCGTAAACACAAAAGCATACGAAGGTACATTACTTGCACATAGCGACGGGGGAGTACCAAACTTAATCGTCAATATTCCTGAATTAAATGAGTACACATTCGGTTACCTTGTATACTTCTTCGAAAAAGCATGTGCGATGAGCGGCTACTTATTAGGCGTGAATCCATTTGACCAACCTGGAGTAGAAGCATATAAGAAAAACATGTTTGCTTTACTTGGTAAACCAGGATTTGAAGAATTAAAAGCAGAATTAGAAGAGCGTTTAAAATAATAAAAAGCGACCGGATTCCGGTCGCTTTTTATTATTTTATCGAAAAGTCCATCAGTATATTCAAACTAAAGTGGGTATGCTAAAGGAAAAGTCTAGGAGGGATGGGCTTGATTCCGATTCAATCAAATTTAGAAGGACGTACATATGCGTTATATAAGTTAGAAGAGATTATGAAACCACTTGGATATAGCATTGGTGGTAATTGGGATTATGATAAAGGATGCTTCGATTACAAAATCGATGAAGAAGATGGGTATCAATTTTTACGAGTGCCATTTACAGCCATTGATGGAGAACTAGATGTACCAGGCGTAATAGTTCGTCTTGGAACGCCGTATATTCTTTCGCACGTATATCAAGACGAACTAGATGATAATGTGAATACTTTAACAGCTGGAACAAGTGGAATGGATCAATTTGCTGAGCCGAAAGATCCAGATGGAGATGTGAAAAGAAAATATATCAATATTGGGAAAGTGCTCATGCAAGAATTAGAGCGTCATTTTACTAATGGTGAATAACAATGAGTATGTCGCTTTCAATGAGAACAAAGGAATGAACTGGATTAATCATATATTGTTCGTCGCGCTTTATACCTAGTAAGAGAATGTTTTGCTTTAAAAGAGTATAGCTACAATTGGCAAAAGTTTGTCCGGTGCAGGACGATGGAAGCTCCATCAGTTGTAATTTATTATCAGAGATTTCGTCGTAAAGTGAAAATAGTACACCTGAAATGGAAGGGAATAAAAGAGAAGCGGTAAATACATAGCTCGTTAATTTATTTCCTTCTATAATTTCTGACACGCCAGCTCTCGTTGCATTTTGTATTTGTTCAGAAGTAAGAAGTTCAGCGATGCAGTGAATGTTTGGGTTGAGCCCTTTTGCAGTTAAAATATTTAAAATGGACTGTGTATCCGCTAAGCTTTCGTTTTTTTCTTTATCAGCTGTTATTAATATGGTGTGTGCCGTTGCAATATTAGCCTTTAATAAAGTTTGATCGTGATGCGGACAACCTTTTATAAATTCTAAATGATGAAATGGTTTTGGGAGTAAAGAAAGTGTTTCATCAATTAAAACGATATCAAGGTTTGGTTGTAATACGTGCATTTGCTTTACAACATGTTTTGCGCGCTCATTCCAGCCAACGATAATCATATGACCGTTAGAAGTAGCGGCTTCTTCACCTTTAATTTTCATATATTGTTTATTAATCATTTCAGTAGCAAACAGCACCATATAATAAGAACAAAAGCCAGTTCCTAATAAAATAATACTTATACCTATTAGTTTTCCTATCGTCGTATGGGGAGCAAAGTCGCCATATCCAACTGTAAAAATGGTAACGATTGACCACCAAATTCCGTCAAACCATGTAGTGAAATGAAAAGGTTCTAATCTATGTATAAGAAAACCGGAAAAAGCAGTCAGTACAATAATAAAACAAATTAAACGAAAAATAATGGAATCACGAAATGTATCTACTAAATTCGGACGGGATTTCAATTGCCTATTCCTCCTTACTTTGTAGGACTACATTCATTGTTGCCATTATAGAAAAAAGAAAAACTCTCTAATTAAAGAGAGTTTGTTTTACGTTACATACTTTCCACTTCAGTTTGTTGGACACTTTCAAGATGCTGGAGAGCATAGTAAACATCAGCAGTATGTCTTTTTTGATCAATGGACAGTTTAAGATGTAAATAGTGAGAACCGTTTTCTAATGTTTTAAGCTTCATATTCTTAACTTTTATATCCATTTCTTTTATTTCTTCAATTACGATTGGGATATTGTCCATATTTCGTACAACAAGTTTCACAGCGATATCACGTTGACGAAATGATCTAGGGCCTACATATTTCATCGCGAGTGGTATAAGTTCGACACTAATCATAAGGAAACACATTCCGAATATCGCTTCAATATAGAATCCGGCCCCAACAGCAATACCAATACCAGAAGCACCCCAGATCATAGCGGCAGTCGTGAGCCCTGCAATGCTATCGTTGCCTCTTCTTAAAATTACGCCAGCACCTAAAAAACCAATTCCTGATACAATTTGAGCGGCAAGTCGAAGTGGATCCATATTCATATGATCGGTATGTGGTAAGTTATAAGCTGCTTTAATAGAAACAATCGTTAGGAGGCAACTAATAATAGAAATAACTAAACACGTTTTTAAACCAAGTGGTTTCCGTTTTAATTCGCGTTCTAAACCAATGGCAAATCCTAAAATAGCCGAGAGACCTAGTTTGATTAATAAATCGGTATAGTCCATATATATTCCTCCTTGTATGATATGCTATATGAATAAAACGCTTATTATAGAAAGAAACGTCTTTTGATAGAGTAACTTTATATAAAATATATGTAGGAATTGCTCATACATGAAAGAGATATTTCGTTTAAGTATATGATATAAAAAAAGAAATGTGGGCAGTTTTAAAAAAAGTTTATAAAAGGTGTTGCATTTCATTTTTCACCATGATATATTAATAACCGTCGCTGATGCGGAAATGCAGAAAACGACAAAAAAGAAATTGAAAAACTTAGTTGACATCGAAA
>NZ_JBNLYC010000070.1:0-22817 GCF_050172015.1 Bacillus sp. GMa5/1
TGACTCTTGGAAATGGCAATCAAATAATAAAAATGGCTATTTAGAAGTTTAATGATGAATATAAAAAATGACCTTTGCATAAAAGCAAGAGGTCATTTTTTATATTCATTTTCTACTAAGTTTATTAGCGAACCTAGAAAAGAACGTTCGCTGTTTTAAATGATATGATTTTACAATATCTTATGCTAGAAGGTAGTAGAATGAGATAGAGTAATGTATTATTTTATTAATTTTTTATGGGAATTGAAAGCGTATTATTGAAATGTATTCCAACACTTGTATCATTGCTAGAGTACGTTTATAATCAAGGAATCCTAGTTCATGTTTTGATAGGAGTATTTATTATTGAAAGCGTTTTAAGTTCACTCCTTTTTTGAGGTAGGAGGTCTGACTTATTTAGGTTAAAAATTATGTATGTAGTTTTAAATGGGAAGAAAAATAATATAAGTATCATTTTATAGTGTGGGGAGGTTAAAAGTGTGAAAGGTAAAGATTTTCACACGAATATATATGGGTTATGTAGGATTATTACTTTCAGGGGCAGCTTTATTTTTAAATAGTCTTGTTATATTAGGGAAAGCAGAGATGAAAAGTGCGGGTGTTTTTAATTTATTTGTGGGTGCACTACAAATTATTATTCCGTTTTATTTGATTATGATTTCTGACCAAAGCAATTGGACAGTGTATTCATATGCGGCTACTTTCTTATTTGGATTAACTTATTTATATGTAGGTGTTACTTTTATAAAAGGAATGGATAGTAGTGGTCTAGGATGGTTTTGTATTTGGGTAGCAATTATAGCCTTATTCTATATGGTTGTTTCATTTGTTCAATTCCATGATGTTGTTAATGCGTTAACGTGGTTTATGTGGGCATTACTTTGGTATTTATTCTTTGTATTAAATACACAAAAGAAGAACATTAATCAATATCTTGGAAGGATTGCCTTCGTACAATCATGGGTAACATTGACTTTACCTTCACTCTTTTATTTTATGGGAGTGTGGGGAGAGGGATTCGTATATGAATTATGGGTTTATGTATCTGTAATTTCTATTTTATACTTCTGTTATTGTATTTATAAATATCGAGTACGTTAATATATTATCTGTATAAAGGCATGGAATCGTTAAACGAATTCCATGCTTTTTATATGTTAGCACTTATAATAGAGAGGTAGTATTTTACAATTTGCTAAAGTGGGGATGATGAAGTTGAAAAAAGTATTGGTGCTAGGGGGAACAAGATTTTTTGGTAAACATTTAGTAGAAGCACTTTTGCAAGAGGGGCACGATGTAACGATTGCGACGAGAGGAATTACGGAAGATTCTTTTGGCAGTAGAGTAAAAAGACTTATTGTAGATAGGGAAGATGAAAAACAACTAGCAGAGCGTCTAGGAGATAAAAGTTATGATATTGTATACGATAATTTATGCTATAGCTCGAATGCAGCGAAGGTAATATGTGAAGTGTTACGAGGGAAAACGAAGAAATATGTTATGACATCTTCAATGGCCGTCTATGAACCTGCCCTAAGCTTATCAGAAGAAGACTTTAATCCGTACGAGTATGCAATCGCGTATGGAGATAGGAATGACTTCAATTATGGTGAAGGAAAGAGATTAGCTGAAGCCGTTGTATTTCAACATGCAACATTCCCAGTCGTTGCAGTGCGTTTTCCAGTTGTTATTGGAGAAAATGATTATACGAAAAGGTTACAATTTTACGTTGAATGTATTGTGAACCAAAAACCTATCGTTGTGGATCATGTAGATGGAATTTTGTCATTTATACATGAAAAAGAGGCAGGAGAGTTTCTAGCTTGGTGCGGAATGGCAAATGTGAGAGGACCAATTAACGCCTGTAGTAACGGAGTAGTTTCTATGGAAGAAATTATTCATTTCATAGAAGAGAAGACAGGAATAAAAGGACTCATTCAGAAAGCTGGGGGAAATATAGCTCCTTATAATGAGGTAACTAACTGTACGTTACATAATGGAAAGGCTCGTGAATTCGGATTTTTGTTCCGAGAGCTGAAACTAGAAATAAAAAATATTTTAAAACATTATATAAATACAATGAAGTAATCATAAATCCCCCGGTGGCAATCCGGGGGATTCTGGAGGATTTCGACAATACTGATTTTACATTACCAAATTTACCTTATACGTACGACTAATGTTTTTGTGATTGAATTGCTTGTAAATACTTCTCGTTTACTTGGTCCCAGTTTACTGTATGCCACCAGTTGGTAACAAACTCTGGGCGCCTATTTTGATACTTTAAATAATAAGCATGTTCCCATACATCAATTACGAGTAAGGGGATTTTCCCTTCTTGCAAAGGCGTATCTTGATTTGGTGTACTCATAACAGAGAGTTCCTCACCGTCAAGAACAAGCCATCCATAGCCACTTCCAAAACGACTAATAGCTGCTTTGGAAAGTTGATCTTTTAAGTTGTCAAAGGTATTGAAATAATAATCAATTACTTTTGCAACGTCTCCATTAGGCTCACCACCACCTCGTGGGCTCATCACTTCCCAAAAAAGACTATGACAATAGTGACCACCACCGTTATTTCGTACAGCTGTAACAATTTCCTTCGGTAAAGCATCTAAATTACATAGCAATTCTTCTAAAGATTTATTATGTAATTCAGTATAATTTTCTAAAGTAGCATTTAAATTGTTTACGTATGTCGCATGGTGCTTTCCATGATGAATGGCAAGTGTATTGCTATCAATATGTGGCTCTAGTTCATCATAGTCATATGAAAGCTTTGGCAATTGAAATGAAGACATAACATTCCCTCCTTTCGACTTAAAAAGTTGGTCTAGGTAAAAATACTTTACCTGAGTCAAAAATACACCCATTTTCCATATAAGTCAATAGTAATTCCATTAATTTTCTGAAAAATATTACAATAAAAGTAACACTCTCACTTTCATTTGTGACTCCTATCCTTTTTGCTTATACTGTAAAGTAGCAGGGTTTTGTTGAAATAGAAGGAGATTGTTTATGAGTAAAACGAAACAATTAATAGAGGAAGCAAGTAATTTTATTACGATTTGTTATAAGGAGCTTCATAAAGAACAATTGATAGAAGAACGTATAAAAGAAATTCAAATTGAGATAGAGAAGACAGGGACATATGAGCATACATTTGAAGAACTTGTTCATGGTTCACGAATGGCATGGCGTAACAGTAATAGATGTATTGGAAGACTATTTTGGAGTAAGATGCACATATTAGATGCGCGCGAAGTAAATGATGAAGAGGGTGTATATAATGCATTAATTCATCATATTAAATATGCAACGAACGACGGAAAAGTTAAACCAACCATTACGATTTTTAAGCAATATCAAGGTGAAGAAAATAATATAAGAATTTATAATCACCAATTGATTCGATATGCAGGATATAAAACAGAAACGGGAGTGATTGGTGATTCTCATTCCGCCACATTTACGGACTTTTGTCAGGAGCTTGGTTGGCAAGGAGAAGGTACGAATTACGATGTATTGCCACTTGTGTTTTCTATAGATGGAAAAGCGCCTATATATAAAGAAATTCCGAGAGAAGAAGTAAAAGAAGTGCCAATTGAACACCCGGAATACCCTATTTCATCACTTGGAGTAAAATGGTATGGTGTTCCAATGATTTCAGATATGCGTTTAGAAATTGGCGGTATTTCTTATACAGCCGCTCCGTTCAATGGATGGTATATGGGAACAGAAATTGGGGCGCGCAACTTAGCAGATCATGATCGTTATAATTTACTTCCGGCTGTTGCGGAGATGATGGATTTAGATACATCGAGAAACGGTACCTTATGGAAAGATAAGGCGCTAATTGAGTTGAATATTGCCGTACTACACTCCTTTAAAAAACAAGGAGTTAGTATTGTTGATCACCATACTGCTGCACAACAATTTCAGCAATTTGAGAAACAAGAAGCTGCTTGTGGTCGTGTTGTAACAGGTAATTGGGTATGGCTTATTCCACCATTATCTCCAGCTACCACCCACATTTATCATAAACCGTATCCGAATGAAATTTTGAAGCCAAATTTCTTTCATAAATGATATTTAGTGTAGGTTTTTTCTGTGAAATATAATTTTTTTTAATTACTGTTATGTAGCAAATGGAAGCCTTTACTCTCGGTTATTTTTGGAAGAGGCTTTTTGAACCAAGGAGTTCCTTATGTTATAATCAAATTTCTGTTTCGAAGACCTTATAGAAATATAAGGTCTTTTGTTTTGCTTTTTTATGTAAGAGGAAGAGATTCTTTCTTTTTAATAAGGGATTTGGCATATTTTTAGGGACAACATAAGTATGTGGGAAGTCGATAAAATGTTATTCATATATAATTATTGTGTTTTGGTTTTAAACAATAAAACATAATAAAGTTGTTTTTTTTAGATTGCTGAGGAAGGAGGAAGTGTAAATGAGGATGAAGAGTCGAAAAACTGATTGGCCTGTATTTATTATTAGTGGTGGTTCACTTTTATTATTTGTAATTGCAGTTTTTTTGAACAAGGATTATGTAGAGAGTGCGATTAATAAAAGTTTCGCTTTTTCAATTAAATATTTCGGTGCCTTCTGGCAAGTTTTATTATTAGGTACATTTATTGTTGCGATGTGTATGGCGTTCTCCAAATATGGGAGAGTTAAGCTTGGAGGATTAGAAAAACCTGAGATTAGTACGGCAAAATGGCTTGCTATTATTATGTCTACATTACTTGCCGGAGGTGGCGTTTTTTGGGCAGCAGCAGAGCCAATGTATCATTTGATGACGATGCCACCAATACATGATGGTATATCTGCTGGAACGAAAGAAGCAGTCATGCCTGCTTTAGCACAAAGTTATATGCATTGGGGATTTTTAGCATGGACGATTTTAGGTACAATTAGTGCGGTAGTTATGATGTATGGACATTATCATAAAGATATGCCGCTAAAACCTCGAACGCTTTTATATCCTATTTTTGGGGAAAAATTAAGAAAGAGCCTGCTTGGAACGATAATTGATGCAGCTGCAATTATTGCAGTGGCTGCAGGTACAATTGGTCCAATTGGATTTTTAGGTTTACAAGCAAGTTATGGATTACAAGAATTATTTGGAATTTCTAATGTGTTTACTACTCAATTAGCAATTATTGTTTGTGTGGTGGCCGTGTCTACCATATCGGCAGTAACAGGTATTGATAAAGGGATTCAAATTATAAGTAATTTAAATGTTAGATTAGCAATTGTATTAATGGCATTCATATTACTATTTGGGCCAGGTGGATTTATTATTGATTCGTTTGTTTCTTCGTTTGGATTTTATGTAAATGAATTTATACCGATGAGCACATATCGTGGTGATGCAAGTTGGTTAGGATCTTGGACAATCTTTTTCTGGGGATGGTTTATTGGATACGGACCAATGATGGCAATTTTAGTGAGTCGAATTTCAAGAGGGAGAACGATTCGAGAAATTATCGTTGCAATTGGAATTATCGCACCTATTATTACAACGTTTTGGTTTACTATATTAGGTGGATCAGGCGTGTTTTATGAGTTGATGAATCCTGGGTCTATCTCGGACGCATTAAGTGAATCTGGTATGCCGGCAGCTATGATTGCAATTACAGGACAATTGCCACTTTCTAATATTATTGGACCAGCATTTCTTTTATTAACAATTTTATTTGTAGTGACAACAGGGGATTCAATGGCGTATTCCATTTCAATGGCAGTGACTGGAGACGGAGATCCTAGAATTAGTTTGCGAATTTTTTGGTCGCTTATTATGGGCGCAGTTGCAGCAATTCTTTTATATATGGGTGAAGGAAGTATTAATGCGCTACAATCGTTTATCGTGGTGACGGCAGTTCCGGTATCAATTTTGTTATTCCCAATGCTATGGTTAGCGCCTAAAGTTGCGGGAGAATTAGCATTAAAACAAGGTATTGTAAAAGAAGAAGATAAAACTGCATTCTTATTTCAGAAGGCTAGTAAATCAAAATAAATAAAAACGTAAAAGAGGAAGCATCTTAAATGAGATGCTTCCTCTTTTACGTTTAATCTAATACTTTTCCCTTTGTTTCTGGTACACATAGTAGCATTGTAATTAACCCGATTGGGTAGATGATAAAAATCAAGGACAATGCTCCAAGTAGGTTGCCACCTGTAGCGAGTAAGCCAATAATAACAGGCCCAAATCCAGCTAACCCACGTCCTGTACCGAAAATAAAGTTTTCAGCGGTAGAGCGAGCTTCAGCAGGATAGTTTTCAGCTAAAATTGCCCCAAATCCTCCCATCATTCCATTTGCAAAGAATCCAAGCAATGCACTTCCCCATAATAATAATGTTGAATCTGTGAATAAGAAGAAATAAATGAGACAGTATACTGTACCGCCAATATAATAGATTGCAAAAGTTTTACGGCGACCAATTTTATCAGCTAGAATACCAAAGCTTGCAATTCCAATTAGCATACCGATGGTAGAAATGAACATCCAGCCACTTGCTTTTGCTAATGTATAGTTATATTTATTTGCTAAAATAGTGGGCATCCATGTGAAGATTCCGTAATATCCGAAGTTTTGGATAAATGACATAATAATAAGACCAATTGTTGTAATTGTTACTTTTTTATTGGCAAATAACTTTCGAAGTGGGAATTTTTTTATATGTTTTAGTTGTTCTGCTTCAGTAGTTGTTAATTTACCTGTAGCTTCTTTTTGCAACAGTTCCTTTTTGTAGCGTTGTTTTTGCTCCCATATTCTCGGTTCACTTAAACTTTTACGGACATAGACAGCTAGTAAAGCTGGAATTAATCCAAATAAGAAAACGGCTCTCCATCCAAAGTGTGGGACAATAAATGCTGGAAGGAGTGAAGCAATCAGTACACCAAATTGCCATCCAAGTGCAACAACAGATGTCGCTTTAGCTCGCATTTCTTTAGACCAGGTTTCTGTTACGATGGCCATTCCGATTCCGAATTCACCACCAACTCCCATTCCAACTAAAAAGCGCAGAATTAATAATTGCCAGTAGTCTGTTGCGAAATAAATGAGTGCGGTTGCTAGTGAAAACAGTAAGATTGTGAAGGCCATTGTACGAATACGGCCAAATAAATCAGCAATAAATCCAAATAAATAAGAACCAATTAACATTCCTATTGTGGTAGCTAAAGTTAAGTTTCCACCTTCAACAGGACTTAAGTGAAACTCTTTTAAAATATAGACAAGTACGAAAGATAATAGCAACATATCTAAACCTTCTGCTGCATATCCTAGCGCAGAACCAAATAATGTTTTATATCTTTTCGCTTTTGTCTCCTCTGTTGTTTGTTGTACATCAGTAGTGACGTTCATTATTACTCCTCCTTATTTTCTACAGTCGCTATGGAAGAATAACAAAAGGCCTTCTCACCTGATATGATGAGAAGGCCAAAAAAGCATACGTATCCCCAAAAAAGAACATACGTATATTGTATTCCGACTTCCTTCTCAACCTCACGGGGTTGGGTTAAAGGACTGTATTATATTACTTTATTTTTAGCACTCTTCTATTGTATTGTCAAATAAAGAGGAAGTTATTATGTGTAAAATATTTCAAAAAACATTTCGTTCTTCTTGACGCCGACTTCATTATTTTCCCATAATAAAACTAACTAAATAAAAAGGAATGAATCAAAGATGCTAAATTTAGTACTCATGATGATCGAACGAGTCGGACTTATAGTTATTTTAGGATTTTTACTCTCTCATATTAAAACTTTCAGACGCCTCCTTCATAAACAGGATGGCTATGTAGATAAGCTTAAGCTTATTTGTATTTTTTCGGTATTTACAATTGTAAGCAATTACACTGGGATTGAAATAGCAGGAAATACGATTATGAATGAAAACTGGTTACAAGGTGTTTCTTCTTCAAGTACAATTGCGAATACGCGTATTATGGGTGTTGGTATTAGCGGCTTACTTGGTGGCCCTATTGTAGGGGTTGGAGTCGGATTTATTGCTGGCATTCATCGTTATATGCTTGGTGGTACGACAGCGCTAAGCTGCGCAATCTCTTCTATTTTAGCTGGGATTATAACTGGTTATATCGGATATATTTTCAAAAAATATAATCGTACAATTACTCCTAAGTTTTCAGCAGTTTTAAGTGTTTTTATCGTATCTTTAGAAATGCTAATGATTTTATTAATTATAGAGGATGGAATTAGCGTTGTGAAAACAATAGCGATACCGATGATTCTTGTAAATAGTTTTGGAAGTTTTATTTTACTTTCTATGATACAAGCTATTTTGCGTCAGGAGGAGAATGCAAAGGCACTTCAGACTCATAAAGTATTACGTATTGCAGATAAAACGTTACCGTATTTCCGCCAAGGCTTAACAGAAGAATCATGTAAGCATGTGGCACAAATTATTCACCGTTTTACAGGAACAGATGCGGTATCCTTAACAGATACAGAGAAAATATTAGCTCATGTTGGATTAGCATCAGATCACCATATTCCTTCACATAGTTTAATAACCGGTTTGTCGAAAGAAGTGTTAAACACAGGGAAAATAATGAAAGCGAAATCACGTGAGGTTATTAATTGTCAACATGAAGGCTGCCCTTTGCAAGCGGCGATTGTAATTCCACTAACTTCACATGGAAATACGATAGGGACATTAAAACTCTATTTCAAAAACCCTAACCAGTTAAGCCGTGTGGAAGAGGAATTAGCAGAAGGGTTAGCAAAAATCTTCTCCACGCAGTTAGAGTTAGGAGAAGCTGAGTTGCAAAGTAAATTACTTCAAGATGCGGAGATAAAAGCATTACAAGCGCAAATTAACCCGCACTTTTTATTTAATGCGATTAATACAGTATCAGCTTTATGCCGAACAGATGTAGAAAAAGCAAGGAAGTTATTATTACAGCTTAGCGTATATTTCCGTTGTAATTTGCAAGGGGCACGTCAGTTATTGATTCCACTAGAACAAGAATTAAACCATGTACAGGCATACTTATCCCTAGAACAAGCAAGGTTCCCAAATAAGTATGAGGTAAAGATGTATATTGAGGATGAGCTAAAGACAACTTTAGTACCACCATTTGTTCTTCAACTATTGGTTGAAAATGCATTGCGACATGCTTTTCCGAAGAAGCAACCAGTATGCGAAGTGGAAGTGCATGTTTTTGAAAAAGAGGGTATGGTTCACTTTGAAGTAAAAGATAATGGACAGGGAATTGAGGAAGAACGTTTAGAACAATTAGGAAAGATGGTAGTTTCGTCAAAGAAAGGGACTGGAACAGCTTTATATAATATTAATGAACGTCTTATTGGGTTATTTGGGAAAGAAACGATGCTTCATATTGAAAGTGAATTAAATAAAGGGACGGAGATTACCTTTATTATTCCAAAAAAAGTAGGGGAGGAAGAGCCGGGTGTTAAAAGTATTAGTAGTTGACGATGAAATGTTAGCACGTGATGAACTAAAGTATTTATTAGAGAGAACGAAAGAAGTTGAGATAATTGGTGAGGCTGATTGTGTGGAAGACGCATTAGAAGAACTAATGCAAAGTAGACCAGATATTGTGTTTTTAGATATTCAATTATCCGATGATAACGGATTTGAAATCGCGAATATATTAAAGAAGATGAAAAATCCACCTGCAATTGTATTTGCTACTGCCTATGATCAATATGCGCTGCAAGCATTTGAAGTAGATGCGTTAGACTACATTTTAAAACCATTTGATGAAGAGCGTATTGTGCAGACATTAAAGAAGTATAAAAAACAAAAACAAGCGCAAATAGAAACGAAGCACGAAATAAAGGGGACAGATGTAACAGCAGAGATGCATAAATTAGCATTACCAATTGAAGAATCAATCGTACTTGTGAATATTGAAGATATTATATATGTAGGGCTTGTAGATGGGAAAGTAACAGTAAAAACAACGAGGGAAACGTATGTAACACATGATACACTTGTAATTTTAGAGAAGAAGTTACCACAAGCAAGCTTCATGCGCGTACACCGTAGCTTTATTGCGAATATTAATCATATTACTGAAATTCAGCCATGGTTTAATTCTACTTATAATTTAATCATGAAAGAAGGATCGAAAGTACCTGTTAGCCGTACATATGCAAAAGAACTCAAGAAGCTGCTTCGTATTTAAGAAGCAGCTTTTGTATTTCATCCTTTTATATTTGTAACTGATTCCGTATATTTGACGTTCTGTTATGTAAACGCTTACTTATACGTTTGTATCCTATACAATAAAGGTACCAAATCGAAAGAGGTGGCCAAAATGAGTACGAAAAAAGTATATAGTTTCTTATCACAAGCATTCATATTCTCAGCTATTATGTTAATTTCTAATATTATTGCAACACATTTACCAATTCCAATGCCTTCATCGGTAATCGGGTTAGTTATTTTATTTAGTCTATTATGTTTAAAAGTTATTAAATTGGAGCAAGTTGAATCACTCGGAACAGCTTTAACAGGTATTATTGGATTCTTATTCGTCCCATCAGGTATTTCAGTTATTAATTCTCTTGGTGTAATGGGGCAATACTTTGTACAAATTTTAACTGTAATTGTTGTAGCAACAGTTATTTTACTTGCTGTAACAGGGTTATTTGCACAATTTATTTTAGGAAAAGATGAAAAAGAAACAGAAGATACAAAAGAATTGAAAGTAGTAAATAAAGGACGCAAGCACGGAAAGGTTGCGTAACCATTGCATTTATATATTGTTAGGAGGTAATGAACATGGCAAGCACAATGACTCCATATTTCGGAATCGTCGTTTCATTAATCGCATACGGAATCGGAACATTATTATTCAAGCATTCAAAAGGGTTCTTCCTATTTACACCATTATTCGTAGCGATGGTATTAGGGATTGTCTTTCTAAAGGTAGGTAACTTTACTTTTGAAGAATATAATACTGGCGGAAAAATGATTAGTTTCTTCTTAGAGCCAGCAACAATTGCATTTGCTATCCCACTCTATAAACAAGTTGATAAGTTGAAAAAATATTGGTGGCAAATTTTATCAGCTATCGTGGTTGGATCTATTTGCTCAGTAATTGTCGTGTTCATTGTTGCAAAAGCAATCGGTTTAGATACAGCAGTAATGAATTCAATGCTACCACAAGCAGCAACAACAGCAATTGCGTTACCAATTTCAGAAAGTATTGGTGGTATTCCAGCAATTACATCGTTTGCAGTTATTTTCAACGCAGTTATCGTATACGCATTAGGAGCATTATTCTTAAAAACATTTAGAGTGAAACATCCGATTGCAAAAGGTTTAGCACTTGGAACAGCGGGTCATGCATTAGGAGTTGCGGTAGGAATTGAAATGGGTGAGGTAGAGGCAGCGATGGCAAGTATTGCTGTAACAGTAGTTGGGGTTGTAACAGTAGTTGTCATCCCAATGTTCATACCATTCATTGGATAGTAAAACTTACTTAAAAAACAAGAAAAGCAAGCTATTTGTAGGACAGATTTCTACTGATAGCTTGCTTTTTATGTTACAGTAGTGGTAAGACCTATTTAAAAAAATATAAGTTTCCTTAAATCTTCATTAATACTATGTAGAATACGTTTTGAATTAGGTCATTGTATTGTAAAATAAGAAGTAAGCTACTATATACCTGTTAAGGTAGGCATATAATGAGTTTATAAAAATCTTAATCTGAATGAATAATTAAAAGTAGAAAAGAGAGAGAAATCTACTTATTAACGTTTTAGTTTATAGGACAGGAGAGAGTATTCGTCGATTATGCAAATAAAAAACCTGTTTCAAAGTAAAGGATTTCAGAGGTTACTCGTATTAGTAATACTTGCTCTCGTGTTATACGGGCTGCAAAGTATGTTGAATTTAATATTAATTACGTTTATTCTCACGTATTTAATGGATCGATTCCAAAAGTTTATTTCCCGCAAATTAGATCATTTCATGCCTATTAATCGAAAAATTATTATAGCATTTCTATATGTAATGTTAATTGGTGGAATTGCTATTACGCTATTTAAATATTTACCAGTATTGACGATACAAATTTCACAACTGATTTACCAATTCAATGTATTTTTAAGAAACCCACCAGATAGTGAACTAATTAAGTATGCAGTTAATGCTGTCAATCATATGGAGCTTTCTAAATATGTAGGACAAGGCGTAGACATTTTGTATAAATCGATTACGAATGTTGGTAAATTTGGCCTTCAGGTTTTACTTTCTTTAATTTTGAGTTTGTTTTTCTTATTAGAAAAATCTCGTATTGTTGGTTTTACTGCAAAGTTTAAAGAAAGCAGGCTTGCAATTTTCTATACTGAAATTGAGTACTTCGGAAAGAAATTTGCACGTTCATTTGGAAAGGTAATCGAAGCACAATTTTTAATTGCTGTTGTTAACTGTGTTCTTTCAGTTATCGCATTATGGATATTAGGATTCCCGCAATTATTAGGTTTAGCATTAATGATTTTCTTGCTTGGATTAATTCCAGTAGCGGGGGTTATCATTTCGTTATTCCCACTTTGTATGATTGCTTACAATATTGGCGGTATTATGTACGTTGTTTATATTTTAGTTATCGTAACAGTGATTCATGCGCTTGAAAGTTACGTATTAAATCCGAAGTTTATGTCGCAAAAAACAAATTTACCGATTTTCTATACTTTTATGGTATTAATTTTCTCAGAGCACTTCTTAGGTGTATGGGGACTGATTATCGGTATTCCAATCTTCATTTTCTTACTAGATGTTTTAGACGTGACAAGTGATGAAATGGAGAAGGATGTTGGAAAAAATAAAGTGAAGTAAGAAAAAGCATCGATGTTCGATGCTTTTTCTTTTATAACATGATGTTTCTTATGCCATACTGTAAGGAGAATATAGAATAGGGGTGAAGTAATGGCTGTAAATGAAAAGGTAGAGTTAGCTACATTTGCTGGAGGGTGTTTCTGGTGTATGGTTTCTCCATTTGAAGAGATGGAGGGCATTATACAGGTTATTTCAGGTTATACAGGCGGTCATAAAGAGGACCCAACGTATAAAGAAGTGTGCTCAGAAACAACAGGACATTATGAAGCGGTACAAATTACATTTGATGCAAATAAAATGTCGTATGAGGAATTGTTAAATATATATTGGAGACAAATTGATCCGACCGATATTGGAGGACAATTCCACGACCGCGGACAGTCTTATGAAACAGTGATTTTTTATCATAATGAAGAACAACATAAAAAAGCAGAAGCCTCAAAAGAAGAACTTGAGCAGAGTGGGCGCTTTTCAAAACCAATTGCGACAAAAATACTACCAGCAGCTACATTTTATCCAGCTGAAGAATATCACCAAGGATATCATAAGAAAAACACATTCCGCTATGAGTTATATCGTAAAGGCTCAGGACGAGATGCTTTTATTAAGCAACATTGGCCAAAGGATAATGCTCATTTAAAAGAAAAACTCAATGAGATGCAGTTTTATGTAACGCAGGAAAATGGTACAGAACCACCATTTCGAAATGAGTATTGGAACCATAAAGAGGAAGGTCTTTATGTAGACATTGTTTCAGGTGAGCCGCTATTTACTTCTCTAGACAAATTTGATAGTGGATGTGGATGGCCTAGTTTTACAAAACCAGTTATGTCAGCAAGTGTGAAAGAAAAGATGGATGTGAGTCATAATATGACGCGTACAGAAGTGAGAAGTAAGGAAGGAGATTCACATCTTGGGCATGTATTTCCAGACGGTCCAGGACCAAATGGACTTCGTTACTGCATTAATTCTGCAGCCCTTCGATTTATTCCAAAAGAGGAATTAGAGAAAGAAGGCTATGGTGATTTTCTAGTCTTGTTTGGAAATAAAAAATAACCTCGCAGTTAGCGAGGTTATTTTTTGTTATTTTGTTTTTTTCTTTTTAAATTTGCTTAATACTTCATAAACGATTGGAACAATAAGAAGTGTTAATAACGTTGAACTTGTTAATCCACCAATTACCGTTACACCAAGTCCTTTAGAAATTAAGCCACTACCTTCAAATCCTAATGCAAGCGGGATAAGAGCACCAATTGTTGCAATTGCAGTCATTAAAATTGGACGAAGGCGTGTTGCACCAGCTTCTAATAAAGCTTCACGTGTTGATAGTCCTTCATTTTCTTTATGAATAACGCGGTCGATAAGCACGATTGCGTTTGTTACAACGATACCGATTAACATAAGCGCCCCAATCATTGCAGACACACTTAATGTTTCACCGGAGATTAATAAGGCAACAAGAGCTCCGATAATCGTAAATGGTAGCGAGAATAAAATTGCGAATGGTGCAAGGGCACCGCCAAATGTAACGACAAGAACGAAGTATACAATGGCAATCGCAGCTAACATCGCTAAGCCAAGTTGCTTAAATGATTCTTCAATATCTTTTGTAACGCCGCCCATAGAAACATCTACGCCAGAAGGAAGATCCATTTTATCTACTTCTTTTTGAACAGCGGCAGATGCTTTTGAAACGTCATCAGATGTTAGTTTTGCACTTACTTCTGCATAAACACGGCCATCGCGGTGTTTCACTGTATTCGAAGTTTCACCTTCTTTTACAGTCATAACATCTTTCACAGCCACTTCAGTACCAAGTGGTGTTGTAATTTTACGATTTGTTAAGTCATCGATTGTTTCATAATTTTGTTTTTCAGCTTCTACATATACATTGATATCTTTACCGTCTTTTTTAATTGTTGTCAGAACAGGGCGATCATGTTGATTAGAAAGTCCCATTCCAATTTGAGCAGCCGTTAAGCCCATTTTACTCAGCTTTTCCTGATCTGCGACTAAAGTGTACTCTGCATACGTTTTTGCAATACTAGAATCTATATCTTTTAAGTCTTTATTTTTCTTCATGATATTTTGAATATCTTTTACAACAGGCTTAATGTCTTCTGAGCTATCTCCGTAAACGTATAGTTTAATTTCGTTACTACCGCCACTTGCTCCGAAGTCTTGGTTTTTCCATTCGCCTTTGCCAGACATCTTCTGTAAATCTTTAACGACTTGTTCTTTCTCTTTTTCAAAGTTTTTCGTGTCGTTATCATATTGCACGAAGAACATTGCTTGGTTTGATTGACCAGGACTCATTGGATTCTCTCCACCTAATGAGAACTGAATTGTTTTGACGTCTTTATTATTTTGGAAGTGCTTCTCAGCTTTTGTTGCAATTTTTTCAACGTCTTCTAACGTTTGACCTGGTTCAGGATTGTATGTTGCGATAATCATTTTTTCTTCTTCAGAAGGTAAGAAACTTACACCGATAACTGGTACAAGTGCAAGACTACCAACTAATAGAAGGACAGCGATACTTGATGTAATAATTTTGTGATTTAAAGCCCATGCAAGTATGCGTTTATACCCATTTGCTAATTTACTTGGTTTTTCTTCATGATGTACTTCTTTTTCCCTCATGCTCTCTTTCTTAAATAAGGAATGAGCTAGCATCGGTACGATTGTAACTGCTACTAGTAATGATGCTAATAAAGCGAAGACGATAGTTAAGGCGAATGGTAAGAACATTTCACCAATCATACCTTTTACTAGTCCAAGTGGTAAAAATACAGCAATTGTTACGATGGTAGAAGACATAATTGGGATAAACATTTCTTTCGTAGCTTCACGAATTAAATCTTTTCCGCGCAATTTCTCTTCTGATAACGACATACGGCGGTAAATATTTTCAATAACAACAATTGAGTCATCGACAACGCGGCCTATAGCAACGGTCATTGCTCCAAGTGTCATAATGTTAAGCGTAATATCCATTTGCTTTATGACTAAAACAGCAATTAATAAAGAAAGTGGTATTGAAACGACAGAGATTAACGTTGTTCGAATATTTCGTAGGAACAGCATAATAATAACGATCGCAAAGATAGCACCGAAAATTGCTTTGCTCAGCATTGTTTCTACTGATTTTTCAATAGGTGCACCTTGATCGAATGTTGAAATAATCTCTAAGTCTTTATACTTTTTCTCAAGTTCTTTTACTTTATCTTTTACTGCATTTACAACATCAACTGTATTTGCATCAGAGGCCTTCACAATTTGAATTCCAATTGCTTCTTTTCCATTTGTTCGAGAAATGGATTCTGCTTTCCCAACTTCTTTAATGTCAGCAATTTCATCTAATGTAACTGTTGGAATCCCGTTCATAGCAGCTGGATTCATTTGTGGCGTTTGTGCACCAGCGCCAGCATTTTGACTACCTTGACCGTTAGGTGAGGAAGGTATAGCTGGGATTTTAAGTTCTTTTAATGCTTTAATCGTTGTAATATTGCCATCTACAACAACTGATTTTTCCGTGTCTTTAAATGTGTATAAGCCAAGTGGTAAAGATACATCCGATCCTTTAATCACATTTTTTACAGTATCTTCACTTAGTCCTAGTTCTTTCATTTTATCTTTCTTAAAGATGAGCTGTACTTCATCTACTTGTTGACCAGCAATTTGAACAGATGCAACACCATCAAGTCCTTTTAATCCCGGTACAACATTCTTTTCTACATTTTCAGTTAAGGTAGCTAAAGATTCATTCTTGCTTGCTACGCTTAACGAAATAACAGGAAAGGCATTGAAGTTTACTCGTGAAACTTTAGGATCTTTAACACCTTCTGGGAGCTTTACATTTGTGAGAGCTTCTTTAATTTCTGTTTCTGCTTTTTCCATATTTTTATCAAAATCGTATTCTACTTGAATAGAAGATGCGTTTTGAAAAGATGATGAGCTCACAACGTTAACACCGCTTAAATTTTGTAGTTGTTCTTCCATCGGCTTTGAAACTTTATCAGCTACTTCTTCTGGTGTAGCACCAGGATAGACCGTAGTTACTGTCACAATCGGTGTTGTAATATCAGGAATTGTTTCCAGCTTCATATTGAGTCCAGAGTAGATCCCGGCAATAGTAACAATAATGGTTAGTAGCCAAACTGCGAACTTATTTTTTAACGAGAAATTGATGATTTTGTTCATGTTTGCGCTCCCTTTTTATTATATTGACCAACTGGTCAGTCTAATACATAATATAACTGACCGTTCGGTCAATCGTCAATAAAAAGAGATGGTATAATACATTTATAATAAGATGCGAGATTAAATTTAGGAGAGAAGATATGAAAGAAAAAGAGCGTTTGATTATAGAATCGGCTATGAAGTTATTTGCTACTAAGGGTGTAAATGCGACATCAGTGCAGGAAATTGTGACAGCTAGTGGTATATCTAAGGGAGCTTTTTACTTATATTTTAAATCGAAAGATGAGCTTTTATTAGCGACACTTCGATATTATTATGACAAAATCCAAAAGAAAATGCTGGATATTGAACAAGAGTCTTTATTACCACGTGAAAAATTTGCAAAACAATTACATTGTCAGTTTAATGATATACAAAAGCATAAAGAATTTATTATTATGCATGCGAGAGAAAATGCAATTCCGTTTAATAAAGAAGTAGAAGAATTTATGATGCGGATGAAGTTAGAGTCTCATGCATTTTATCGGAATAGTTTATTGTCCATTTATGGTGAAAAGGTTATGCCATATTTATTGGATTTAGTAATTATAGTAGAAGGCATATGCCGTGGTTATTTAGAATTAATTATTTTACAAGCACCAGAAATTGATTTATCGTATGTCGCTGCTTTTATTTTAAAAAGAGTAGATCATTTAGTAGATGGTTTGGTAGAATCTTCGGAAGAACCTATTTTATATGAAGAAAAGCTTGGAGAATTCCTTTGTAAATCAGAGCTTATTAAGGAACAAGTTAAAGAGCATTTTTTAAAAGAAATTATTGTATTTAAGCGTAGTTTAGCTGATCAATTAGAGGATGATGAGTTGTTAGTAACGTTAGATGTTTTAGAGGCGGAAATACGATTGCTTAATCCAAGAATTCCAGTAATTAGAGGTATGTTAGCAAATTTAGAGGCGTATCCGGAATTAAAAGAATTTCGATTACGACTTATAGGATACTACAATATAAAAAATTCTTAATAAAAATAAGTAAAAAACTCCTTGTCTACACAAGGAGTTTTTTCTTAAAGACTATTTACTATTTTGAGACCATTCTTCAACATCCCAAACTTTTGTAATCCAATCTTCATAGAAGTCCGGTTCGTGACATACAAGGAGGATTGTTCCTTTATATGCTTTCATAGCCTTCTTAAGTTCCGCTTTTGCTGTAACATCAAGATGGTTTGTCGGCTCATCAAATAGTAGCCAGTTACTTTCCTCACCCATTAGCTTACATAAACGAACTTTTGCTTGTTCTCCACCACTTAATTGACTTAATGGGCGAGAAATATGTTCATTTTTTAATCCGCATTTTGCTAACATCGCACGAATTTGATGCTGGTCTAAACCAGGGAATGTATTCCATACATCATCAATTGGTGTTATATTGTCAGCTTTAACTTCTTGCTCAAAGTATGCAGGCTCTAAGAAGTCACCAAGGCTTGTTTTACCGCTTAAAGGCTTAATTTTACCTAAGATTGTTTTTAGTAACGTTGATTTACCAACACCGTTACATCCAACAATAGCAATTTTTTCACCACGTTCGATCGTCATTGATAGCTTTGGTAGTAGCGGATGTGTATATCCGATTTCTACATTTTCACCTTCAAAGACGAAGCGACTACTTGCGCGACTTTCTTTAAATGAGAATTCAGGTTTAATTGCTGTTTCTGGGCGATCAATAAGTTCCATGCGATCAAGTTGCTTTTGACGACTCTTTGCACGACCTGTCGTTGAATAACGAGCCTTGTTTTTTGCAATGAAGTCTTCTTGCTTTTTGATAAACTCGCGCTGCTTTTCATAAGCGTTTATATGTTGGTTTTTATTGATTTCTGCTAGTTCTAGGAATTTTTCATATGTCGCTGTATAGCGTGTCATTTTTGTGAATTCTAGATGGAAAATAACATCAACACATTTGTTCATAAATTCTGTATCATGAGAAATTAATAAGAATGCATGTGGATATTCTTTCAAATAATTTGTTAACCAATGAATATGTTCAACGTCTAAATAGTTAGTAGGTTCATCAAGCAATAACACTTCTGGCTGTTCAAGTAATAGCTTTGCAAGCAATACCTTTGTACGTTGTCCACCACTTAGTGCTGAAACATCACGATCTAAACCAATAGCATCAATTCCAAGACCACGTGCAGCCTCTTCAATTTTCATATCTAGTAAATAGAAACCACCTGCTTCAAGTGCATCTTGTATTTCTGCCATTTGTTCAAGAAGTTCTTCTAGTTCTTCTGGTGTAGCAGTTCCCATTTTTTCTGTAACTTCATTTAAAGCTTTTTCCTTTTCGAATAACGGTAAAAATGCATCCGCTAGTACGTCACGAATTGTACGCCCAGGCGTTAAAACAGTATGCTGATCTAAGTAGCCGTAATGTGTGCCCGGTGTCCATTCTACGCGACCTTGGTCATGAATAAGCTGACCAGTAATGATATTCATGAATGTTGATTTACCAACACCGTTTGCACCAACTAATCCAACGTGCTCACCTGCTAATAATCGCATAGATACATCTTTAAATAATGTACGATCGCCAAATGTATGTCCTAATTTTTCAACTGTTAATAAGCTCATAGTATCCTCCGTCCAACTTGAAATAGTACCTTGAATCATGATACTAAATTCTTTCATATAATGCCATCATTTCAAAATGTATATATTTTCAAAACAAGCTAATGTACAAATGTTTATTGCTCATTTCCCAGACTTTTATGGTCCAAATGCAAAAAGCACACTTGTCCATCATACATTAAAGGCAATACTTGCAAATAAAATGTCTAGCTTTGTTGGAGATAAAAAGATTGCCCGTGAATATATTTTCACACGAGATGGTGAAAAAGCAATGGTTGAATTAGCTTCACATGATGAGGCCTATGGACAAAATTGGAACATACCAGGTTATGGTGTCATTACAGGTGAGGAAATGATTCAACACATACGGGAATTAACGGGATATACCAAACGAATAATAATTGTAAAAAGAGGAATGATCCAGTTCATTGGTCTGTTTGATAAGCAGATGAAAGAATTTGTGAAAATGCTATATTTGACGGAAAAACCAGTTGTATTAAGTGGAGAGAAATACGAGAAATGTATTGGAGAGTTACCAAAAACTTCTTATTATGATGGGTTAAAAGAAACAATTATGTATATGAAAAACAGATGTAAATAAAGAAGTTAAGTTCCTTTTCATGATTTTGAAAAGGAACTTAACTTTATACTACCTTTTCACCTAATTTTTGTTTTATAAACCCTAAAACGAATCCACGTATTTGAGGATCAATTACAATTCCGATTATACCGTATAGTATACCAGTAAGAGTTAAAGCAATTAGTGGTGGTAAGTTAATTAATGCAATTCGGTATAAACCGTAACTAATAATAAAGGCTAAGGAATTAAATATAATTCCTTTAACTAATAATTGCATGCCTTTACGAATAAAGAGGGTAAATCCGATTAATAGTGTAATTTCGGTAAGGATAGCTGCGACAGCTGCCCCCATCATTCCATATTTACTACCTAATACAATATAACCTATGATGGCAACAACTAATCCAATAGTCATTGTTGTTGCACGTTTCCATTGCTGGCCAATCGTTGTTAAATTATCGGCTAGTGGATAGTTAATTGATTGTAAAATAACCATAAACGCTAGAATAGCAAGAGCGTCACCGGCGGGAGCGTATTCTTCTCCTAATAAACTAACAATCCAGAAACTTGGATCAGCAATAAAGGGGATAGAAATTCCCATTCCTAAAAAAGACATAAGTTTTAATTCAAAACTTGATAATTTTCTATGTTCTTCAATATTTTTCTCATTACCAAAAGCAAACAGCCTTGGATAAAAGGCAGCTGCAATTACCCCAGGTATTTGATATAGTACAGCAGGTATTTTAGATGCAGCACCAAAGAATCCAACTTGCTTATATGTTGAAACCTTTTCTAATATAATAGGGCCCAATTGTGGTAAGAGCATAATAATGATTCCGTTGATCGTGAAAATAAGTAGTTGATCTAAAATGCCTTTATCCCAACCCTTATGGACTTTCGTATAACGTATTGTCATTATAAAGGCGATAACACCTGTTACAAGACTAGATACCCCGTACATGGCAGCAACCATCATAAGTGACCATTGGAAAGACATCCCTAGTAATAGGGCAGCAGCAGCTGTTACACCTTGTAGTACAGAAATAATAGCTGTAAATTGCATGCGTTCTGTTACTTGGAAGTAAGCCATTCCAACACCTTGTAAGGTTGCTCCGAACATTGTTGGTAGAACAACCCAATATACCATCGCACGTAAGTAAGCGTCGGGATAGAAGAACTGGGCAAAAATAGCGAAAAGTACAGAAATTACGATAGCTAATATTAAACGAATACGTAGATAACTACTTATTAGCACGCTAATATTAGCACCGCTTCTCGTTCCTTCACGCATAAACGTATGTGTCAAACCTGCATCTGTAAAGTAACAAATAACAGCTGAAACTGCTAACGCAGTTGTAAACATACCGTAATCACTTGGAGAAACATATCTTGCAAAGAAAATTGTTGCAATAGCCAGTACAAAGCGGACAGTAATGTTTCCTACAAAGAGGTAGGATGCGTTTTTTAGAATTTTATTTGTTTTCATGAGAAAAGACCTTTCTATTCTTTAGGACCCGGTTAGCTTGTCCTATTTGTAAATTTGATTTGTTCACAGAAAGAGAGAGTACCATTATATTTTCAGTTTAAGAAAACAGAAATTTAATTCGTACAAACCAAAGCATTGCATATAGTTTTTTACTACGCTTTCCATTCTTTGAATAGATTTTGCGGCAATATTTCTTAATATCTTTTTTGATTAATTGAACTTGTGATTTATCTAATTGAGAGTTTCCCTTAATATATATACAAGCGTTATTGATGACTGTATAAGGGAATAAATAAGTCTCAAGAATCTCAATAAGTGACTGAGGGTCTTTTGTAATGAAATCTTGAGACTTATTATGTACCCAGTCCTTCATACGATTAAATACTTCCAGCTCTTTTGTCGTTTTTAATTCATAATCTTTATATTTTGAAGAAAGATTTCCTTCTGATAAGATTCTATAATAAGTTAAGTATTCATCAACATAACATACATTTGTTACACTCATAAGTTTAAATAAAAACTCCAAATCTTCGCCCCAACTACATCCCGGTGTAAAACGAATGTTATGATCCATTACGATGGATCGTTTGAAAATCCAAGTACTTGTTTGAGCAACAACTTGATGTGTTAGGAATGCTTTTGACATATCGCCTTTAATAAAATTTGTTGTATGTTCAACCTTTTCGCCTGTTTCTTCGTAGAAATTCATATAACCACAATAGCACGCGTCCATTTCGTTTTTACGCATACTTTCGACTTGCTTCGAAATTTTAGTTGGATGCCATAAGTCATCACTATCAAGGAAAGCAATATATTCCCCACTAGCGTTTTCAATTCCTGTATTACGAGCTACCGAAACGCCTTGGTTTTTTTGATGAACGTATTTTACTTGCCCTGAGTATTTTTCAGCAAGGTTTTTTACGATAGAAGGTGACCGATCTTTACTTCCATCATCTACAATTACAATTTCGATGTTTTTATATGTTTGATCTAGTATTGACTGCATCGTCTCTTCAATATATTTCTCTGCATTGTATAGAGGAATAACAACTGAGACAAGCTGGTTTTGTTCCATCATAGAATTTTAA
>NZ_JBNLYC010000071.1:0-22486 GCF_050172015.1 Bacillus sp. GMa5/1
ATTTTTCCCGATCAATAATATAGTAACTAACAAAAATAAAGTCCTTACATATCCAACACCTTTTTGAACCGCAAACTTCGATCCAAAATAAGCACCTAAGATCATTGATAATCCCATGATAATACCGTATTCAAAATGAATTATGTCTAAGAATAAAAAAGTAATTAAAGATACAATATTACTAACAAAGTTCAAAAGTTTTCCAGATGCTGCCGCTTGAATAAAATCCAAGCCAATTAATAAAAATACAAAAATTAAAAACGACCCTGTCCCTGGTCCAAAAAAACCATCATAAAATCCTATCATTAAAATAGCAAAGAAAAATATTAATGTTTTTCTTTGCGTCATCTTCTTATAGGTAGACACACTTCCCCAATTCTTTTTTGCAATAATATAAATAGCAATAAATACCAACATTACAAGTACTAATGGGCGTAAAATATCCGATGGAATAAATTTTACTACTAAAGCACCTGCAACAGCTCCAACAATAGTTAACGGGATTAACTTTCCTACAATTTTAAAATCAACTTTTCCTGATCGAATGAAATACATCGCACTCGTAAACGTCCCCATTGTTGCCGCTAATTTATTCGTTGCAATTGCCGAAGCTGGCGATAGACCAACAAACATAAGTGCAGGAAGCGAAATTAACCCTCCTCCTCCAACAACGGAATCAATAAAAGCTGCTAAAAAACCGAATGCAATTAATAAAATAATGACTTGAAAACTTAATTCTTCCATGAGCTTTACCCCTTACCCCTATTTTTTACAACATTTTAAATTATAACAAAATTACATAAGAAAAAAAGCTGTTCCATAGAGGAACAGCCTTCATATTTAATCTAAAATTTTCACAAGTGGTTCATCTTGTTTTGCTTCACGTATAATAATAGCTTCTGGGCGTTCTACAGATTTAATCGTTACTTGTACTTTCATATAATTCGGGAAGTATTCCATAACAAGCCCTGCCACATATTGTGTAAAACCAACTATTTCAGCTTTTCCATTAAACTGGACAGGAATATCAAGCTTCATTTCTCTTAATTCATCATCTCTATACATACCAGTACCAATAACAGCTGTATAGTCGCCTTGGAAATAATCGCTTAGTTTTGCCTTAAAGTTGGATACTCTTGCAAGATCTTCACGTTTATTATCTGTTTTCGCTTGCTCTGATGGGAACAAATAATATTTTTCATTAATTTGTTTCCAATCTTCAACCGTTTCACTACCTTTTTCGACATTTGCATAAGAAACAAAATTACCTGGCACGAGCGAAGACTTTGGAGCTTGGCGATAAATCGCAAATGTTATCGGAATATTTTTTGTTTCAGGTTCTTTTTGATGTATGACTTTCAAAATTTCTTGCGCCATTTTTTTCCCTTCAGCTAACATCTTTTCATCTGGGATTGCAGCTTCACGTGGGTAACCATGCTCTTCGTTAAAATATTGAACAGAATTCATCGCTAATCCAACTACCATACCAACACGTTCCTCGCCGTTATCGCCTTTTTTCACATAATAATCATGCTCTAAAATATTTGAAATATATATTGGATTTTTTTTATTTTTCACTTCTAGTGATTCGGATCCTGTTCCTAATGCAGGATTTAATCCTATATTAGGAAATTTAACTGCATCTTTTTTTAATTTTTCCTCTAGTTCCTTTTGTTCAGCATCTGTACGTTTTCTTTTAACAAGCATCTGTATAGTTTGAGTATCTAGAGCTTTTCCGCCTTTTAAAAAATTATCTTTCGTACTAAATGATTCTTTTGCAATTCGCATTAATCCTGTTTCAAATTCATCTATATCAAGGCGACTATTTAACCCTTGCACCACTAAACCACGTGCCTTTCCACCATCAAATGGAATAGTCGTCTTATAATATTCATCCGAAATAGCGTATTTTGGAACAACTGATTGTTCTTTTGCTTTCCCCGATTTCCCAGCCACTTTTTCATCTTTGTCGGCACCTGCACTACACCCACTTACAAGTAGGCCAAGGCTTAATACCGCTAATGCTATTTTTTTCATGGTAAGTTTGCACCTCTTACTTATTTAGCTCTTGTAAGAACCTCTCTTCATTCCAAACCTCAACATTATGTTTCTCCGCTTGTGCTAATTTCGAACCAGCTGCTTCACCTGCAACAACTAAATCCGTACTCTTACTAACACTTCCTGTTACTTTTCCACCTAATGCCTCAATCTTCTTCTTCGCTTCACTTCGTCCCATAACTTCTAGCTTACCTGTTAAAACAACCGTTTTTCCTGCGAAGTAAGATTCAACATTTTGTAAATCTGCAATTTTTATACCTTTGTATGTCATATTCACGCCATACTCTTTAAACTGCTGTAATAACTCTAATACATCTTCATTATCAAAATATGTCACAACAGATTGAGCCATTTTTTCGCCAATTTCATTAATTGCTTTTAGTTCTTCTTCCGTTGCTTTTACAAGCTCATCCATCGTTTCAAAGTGCTCTGCAAATGTACGTGCTGCTTTCGCTCCAACGTGGCGAATTCCAAGACCAAATAATAATCGCTCTAACGAGTTTTCTTTAGAATTTTCAATTGCTTGTATTAAGTTTGTTGCTGATTTTTCACCAAAACGTTCTAACTGTAATAATTGCTCTTTCGTCAATGCATATAAATCAGCAAATGTACGAATGTAATCAGCATCAAAGAGTTGTGTAATGACACGTTCTCCAAGTCCATCAATATTCATTGCATTTCTTGAAACGAAATGGATTAACCCTTCTCGAATTTGAGCAGGACAAGTTGGATTTATACAACGAAGTGCTACTTCTTCTTCTAAACGAACAAGTTCACTCTCACATGCTGGACAATGAGTTGGCATGCGGTATTCTTCTTCCTCACCAGTACGCTTATCAAAAATAACGTTCACAACTTCAGGAATAATATCTCCAGCCTTCTTCACAACAACGTAGTCACCAATTCGAATGTCTTTTTCACGAATTAAATCTTCATTATGTAAAGAAGCACGACGAACAATCGTACCAGCAACTCTCACTGGCTCTAGTTCTGCAGTCGGTGTTACAACCCCTGTTCGGCCAACACTTAATTCAATGCCTGTTAATCTCGTTACAACTTCTTCAGCCGGAAATTTATAAGCAATCGCCCACCTTGGACTCTTCGCTGTAGTTCCTAGACTTTCTTGAAGAGCAACATCATCTACTTTTATAACGATTCCATCAATCTCATAATCAAGATGCGGACGTTTTTCTTGCCATTCTTCTACATAAGCTATAACTTCTTCAATTGTTTCACATGTACGGCGATTTGGATTTGTCTTAAATCCAAGTTCACCTAAGAAATCCAGCGATTCACTATGTGATGAAATTGTTTTTTCTTCTACATTCGCAAGACCATACACAAACATAGATAAGTTACGCTTCGCTGCAATTTTCGGATCAAGTTGACGTATTGAACCTGCTGCTGCATTACGCGGATTCGCAAATACATCTTCTCCATTTTGCTCTTTTTCTTCATTTAGTTTAACGAATGAACGCTTCGGCATATAAGCTTCGCCTCTTGCTTCTAACGTTACTTCTTCATTTAAACGAAGTGGGATAGCTTTAATCGTTTTTAAATTTTGAGTAATATCTTCACCCGTTACACCATCACCACGTGTCGCCCCTTGAATGAAGCGTCCTTTTTCATAATGAAGCGAAACGGCAAGCCCGTCAATTTTTAATTCACATATATATCTTACATTCGCACCATCAATTCCTTGACGTACTCTTCTGTCGAAATCACGTAAATCTCCTTCGTTAAATGCATTTCCTAAACTTAACATTGGTGACTTATGTGTTACTTTTTCAAATATATCAAGAACAGTCCCCCCAACGCGAACGGAGGGAGAATCTTCACTCATAAACTCTGGGTTCTCTGCTTCTAATTTTATAAGCTCCTGCATATTACGGTCATATTCCGCATCAGAAACAGAAGGATTGTCTAATACGTGATATTGATAGTTAAATGTATTTAACAAGTCACGTAATTCTTCTATACGTTTTTTTACTATCTCTTTTGACATATCCTCATTCCTTTCCTATTGTTTCGTCACAGGTGCAAATTTTGCTAACAAACGTTTAACACCAATTGGGCTTGGGAACGCAATATCTAATTCTTTTGCATCACCTTCACCTTTTACACTTACAACTGTACCGACTCCCCATTTTTGGTGGGAAGCTTTATCTCCTACTGCCCAGCCAATTTGTTCGCCGCCTGTCGTCTTAGCTGCAGGGCGCGCGAAAGCTGAACGAGAGCGTGTTGCTGTTGTGATTGTCGTTTTGCCGCTACTTGCCGTTCTGCCTTTTGTACCAAACGATGTTTCACGCTTCGGCGCTGTTTCATTTAATGATTCCACTAGTTCTGTCGGGATTTCTGTAATAAATCGAGACGCAGCGTTCATACTTGTTCTACCAAATAATGTACGCATTTGCGCGTTAGATAAATATAGCTCTTCTTCTGCACGAGTAATACCTACATAAGCAAGACGACGTTCTTCTTGCATTTCATCCTCTTCCATAAGAGAACGAGTATGAGGGAATATCCCTTCCTCTAAGCCAACAATAAAGACAATCGGGAACTCTAATCCTTTCGCCGAGTGCATCGTCATTAAAATAACTTCTTCACCAGCAGTTGGGTCTTCATCTACACGATCAATATCAGCAACAAGTGCTAAATCTGTTAAGAATGCAACAAGGCTCTTATCTTCGCTTTGAGATTCAAATGTTTGCGTAACAGATAAGAACTCGTCTAAGTTTTCTAAACGACCTTCCGCTTCTAAAGAACGTTCATTTTTCAACATATCGCGATAGCCTGTTTTTTCAATAACTTCTTCTACTAATTCTGTAACAGATAAATACTCTTGCATATTTACCCAGTTATTTAATAAATTCGCGAATTCTTTTACTGCCTTTGTAATTTTTGCACTTACTCCAACATGCTCAATCTCATCAAATACAGCAGTTAATGAAATTCCATTTTGCACACCGTAATTAATAATTTTATCGATAGAAGTCGCACCAATGCCACGCTTTGGCACATTTATAATACGTGCAAAACTAATTTCATCATCTGGATTACCGATTAAACGTAAGTACGCCAAAATATCTTTAATCTCTTTACGATCGTAGAACTTCGTACCCCCGACAATTTTATATGGAATGTTAGATTTAAGGAAAATCTCCTCGACCATACGAGACTGAGCATTCGTACGATATAGCACTGCAAAATCAGTATATTTTCGTTTCCCCATTTGAATATCGTCACGAATTTTTTTTGCAACAAAATACGCTTCGTCCTTTTCAGTTGCAGCACGATAATACGAGATTTTACTTCCAACTTGATTGTCTGTCCATAATTTCTTCGGCTTACGATTCGTATTTTTTTCAATAACAGCATTCGCTGCATTTAAAATATTTTGTGACGAACGATAGTTTTGTTCTAACAGAATTACTTGTGCATTCTCATAGTCTTTTTCGAATGACAAAATGTTAGAAATATCTGCACCACGCCAGCGATAAATAGACTGGTCAGAGTCACCCACAACGCAAAGATTTTTAAAACGCGCTGCCAAATGTTTAACAAGAAGATATTGCGCTTTATTCGTATCTTGATACTCATCAACATGAATATATTGGAACTTACGCTGATAAAACTCTAATACTTCTGGAACACGTTCAAATAGCTGAATCGTCGTCATAATTAAATCATCAAAGTCTAATGAATTATTTTTCAAAAGACGTTTTTGATACTCTGTGTATACATCGCTCGTTAATTTTTCATATGGATCAGCCATTGTAATTTTTTTTGCATATTTATCCGCAGATAACAGTTCATTTTTCGCATTACTAATACCCGCTAAAATAGAGCGCGGCTCAAATTTCTTCGGATCAACATTGCGCTCTTTCATAATTTTTTTGACTACAGTTAGCTGATCACCTGAATCTAAGATTGTAAAGTTACGATTAATACCAATACGATCGATATCGCGTCGTAAAATACGTACACACATAGAGTGAAACGTCGAAATCCAAATATCTTCTGCTTCTGGTCCCACAAGTGTATCAATACGCTCACGCATTTCACGAGCTGCTTTATTTGTGAAGGTAATAGCTAGTACATTCCATGGTGCTACACCTTTTTCACCAAGTAAATACGCAATACGATGTGTTAACACACGTGTCTTACCACTACCTGCACCTGCCATTAATAGAAGTGGTCCATTCGTTGTTTGTACTGCTTTTTGTTGCTGTGGATTTAAACCGTTTAATAACTTATCTGTCATACTCATATACGCCTGCACCTACTCTCCTTTTACTGCTTTAACTGTTTTTAACGCCGATTTTATATCATCATAAATAATATTTCCAACAACTACTGTATCAGCATATTGTGCCATTTCTTTCGCCTGTTCTGCATTAGAAATACCACCGCCATAATATAACTTAGCTTGTTTCAATTCTGCTTTTACATTTTTAACAAGTTCAACATCTCCATACGTACCGCTATATTCTAAATAAAATATCGGTAAACGTAATAGCTTGTCTGCTAAACGAGCATATGCAATAACGTCATCTTCTGTTACATCACATTTCGCTTCTGTAAGCTGGGCTACTTTCGCTTCTGGATTTAAAACACAATACCCTTCCATAAAAATTTCGTCCCAGTCCATAATATCCCCAAATTCTTTCAATGCCTCATGATGAACACCTGTTACCCATTCTACTTTTCGGCTATTTAAAACACTTGGGATGTAATAAAAATCAAATCCTGGTGTAATTGCTTCTACATCAGAAACCTCTAATACACAAGGAACTGCATATCTACGAATGCTAACTAGCATGTGTAATACGTTATCAATTGTAACTCCATCACTTCCGCCTACAATAACCGCATCAGTTCCAGACTCACAAATCATTTCTAAATGTTCATCGCTTAACTCCTTATTTGGATCAAGCTTAAATACATGTTTCCATCCGGAAATATCGTACATGAAAACACCCTTCCTTTTCTCTAGTTATATATATTTCTGTTCAAAATAACAGTTTATTTTCATCATTATTGTTTTAACTTCATCTTAAATATTTATTTAAAACGGAGAATTAAGTTTGGAATTACCTCTTCCATATTTTTTAAACTAGAGGATTTAATTTTGAAGTTTCTTTTATGCATTCTTTCATTATAACAAAAAAAGTTACTTACACACACGCACATTCCAACATCTTTTTCCACGTCAAATGTTGGATTACATATCCCAAAAATCAAACGGGATACTAATAAAAGAAATAGTATTATCTATTTCAACTTTCATAAAAAGGAGTGTTTTTCTAATGAAGCAAAATATCGGGACAATAAACGCTCTAATTCGAATTACACTTGGGCTCGTCCTCTTCGGATGTAGTGCAACTAAACTTGTACGCAAGCCGTGGTGCACTTGGTCTAACATTTTTCTATGGATTGGTGCAATGAAAGTTGCAGAAGGAATTGTTCGTTTCTGCCCTGTTGTTGAAATGTGGAAATTCGGAAAATACATGAACATGGGGGCATTTAAAATGCCTAGCATGAATTTTGCTGAAAAAGGACATGCTAAAGAAGAAGTGAATCAAACTTCCACTCATGACAAGCCAGAGTCAAAAGGAAGTTATGACGCTTCTGACAAAGAGATTGAGTCAGCGATTGAAGATATAATCCTGGCAAAACCGCTTTGAATCATTTGTCACGATGCAAGATGCTCTCAAAGGGACTTAGCTGCTGCAGTGGGCGGTTAAGTCTTCTTTATTTTACCATAAAACAGAACGTATATTCTCTTTTTGAACCTTAAAATGTATATAAAAGATATCAACCAATAAAATTCAGAAAATTAGATGCATACCTCTTGCTTAAAATGATATAAAAGTGATATCATTTTTATATCAGGAGGCGATCATATGAAAGAAAAACAAGTATTTTATGTAAATGGTTTTCTCGGTATTATTGGAATTTTGATTTTAGCTGCTATCGGTGTATTTTTCCTTGCACAAGAAATTTTCATAGGAGCGGCACTAACTATTATATTAGCCGCAGTTCTCGCTACAGGTATCGGTATTGTTCAACCGAATCAAGCGAAGGTTATTACGTTCTTCGGTAATTATTTAGGAACAATTCGTCAAAACGGTTTATTTTTAACGATTCCGTTCGCATTCCGTCAAACTGTATCTTTACGTGTTGAAAACTTTAACAGTAAAAAATTAAAAGTAAATGACGTTGATGGAAATCCAATTGAAATTGCAGCTGTTATCGTATATAAAGTTGTTGATTCTGCAAAAGCAATGTTTGGTGTTGAACATTATGATCGATTTGTAGAAATTCAAAGCGAAACGGCAATCCGCCATGTTGCAACAAAATATCCTTATGACAATTTCCAAGATGAAACCTGCGTTACGTTACGCGGAAATACTGAAGAAATCTCTGAAGAATTAAAACGTGAGTTAGAGGCGCGTCTTGAAATTGCTGGTGTAGAAGTATTAGAAACTCGTTTAACGCACTTAGCTTACGCAACAGAAATTGCCCATGCAATGCTACAACGCCAGCAAGCAAAAGCAGTATTAGCTGCTAGAAAAGAAATTGTTGAAGGTGCTGTGAAGATGGCGAAAGATTCCATCCATATGTTAGATGAAGAAGGCGTACTAGAACTCGATGACGAGCGTAAAGCAAATATGGTAAACAACTTATTAGTTGCCATCGTTTCAGATAAAGGTGCGCAGCCAGTTATTAATACAGGAAGCCTATACTAAGGGCTATAAGTAATTATGGCTAAAAAGAAAAGCTTTCCATTACGTATTGATCCTGAATTACACGCAGTCATCGAAAAATGGGCAAATGATGAATTTCGTAGCGTCAATGCACACATCGAGTATTTACTTCGAGAAATGGCAAAGCAAAAAGGGAAATTAAAAAAAGATAAAGATGCATAAAAAATCCCGCTGATTCCTCAGCGGGATTTTTACATATTAACTTTTCGTCATCTCATGCCCAATTGCACGATATCCTATATCACTTCGATAAAATAGACCATCACTCTCAATTTTACCGATTTCTTTATATACTTTATCTTTTGCTTCTTGTAAACTATTTGCCTTACAAGCAACAAATAATACACGGCCACCGTTCGTTACAAAGTCCCCATGTTTCATTGCTGTACCTGCATGGAAAACAATCACATCTTGCAGTGCATCTAGTCCGCTAATAATATCACCTTTTTTATATGCTTCTGGATATCCTTTAGAAGCAAGTACAACACCGATTACCGCTTCTTCTGACCATTGTAACGTTAGTTCACTTTCATCTAATACAGCGTTACATACATCAACTAAATCGTTTTCTAATCGAGGTAATACAACTTCTGTTTCAGGATCACCGAAGCGTGCATTAAATTCAATTACCTTCGGACCATCATTTGTTAAAATAAGACCTGCGTATAAAATACCTGTAAACGAACGGTTTTCTTCAATCATCGCCTTAGCAGTTGGATGCAATACGGTTTGAATCGCTTCTTGAACTGCTGATTCTGGAATTTGTGGTACTGGAGAATATGCACCCATTCCACCCGTATTTGGACCTTTATCACCATCAAAAGCTCTTTTATGATCTTGGGCGATTACCATTGGATGTACAGTTGTTCCATTCACGAATGCCATTAATGAAAATTCTTGTCCATCTAAAAACTCTTCAATAACAACCTTCTTACTTGCCGCGCCGAATTTCACATCTTGCAGCATTTCTTTCACAGCTTGTAATGCCTCTTCAAGCGTCATCGCTACCGTTACACCTTTACCAGCAGCTAGGCCGTCAGCTTTAATAACGATTGGTGCACCAACTTTTTGAATGTACTGTACTGCTTCTTCATAATCTGTAAAAGTTTCGTACGCCGCAGTTGGAATATCATACTTTTTCATAAGCTCTTTTGTAAAAGCTTTACTACCTTCAATAACAGCAGCCGCTTTATTCGGACCAAATACGCGAAGTCCCTCTTCTTTAAAACGATCAACAATTCCATTCATAAGCGGAATTTCTGGTCCAACGAAAGTTAACTCAACATTATTCTCTTTTGCAAATAAAACTAATGCATCAAAATCATTTTCATCAATATCAACTGGTGTTGCAACATCTCTCATACCTTCATTACCTGGTGCTACATATACCTTTTCTACTTTTTCAGATTGTGCAAACTTCCAAGCTAAAGCATGCTCACGCCCACCGCGGCCAATTACTAAAACATTCATATTTCATCCCCCAATAATTAAATAAGTACAAACTAGAAGCTATGCTCCTAGTTTGCTTTTTCATATCAATAAAAGGTTATCTCGACCGGACTTTTTTAACATCCATATCAATAAAGGTTTAAAAAGGAGGATTAAGAGAACCAAGCAGGTCGAGGCGCATTTGCCAGGAGGACACGGAGTGTAGCTTTCCTACATGATTACCGCACTGGCGATGCAACGACGACATGCGAAGGTTATCTTAACCGGACTTTTTTAACATCCTCTATTAGTGTTTGAAATGACGTACGCCAGTGAACACCATAGCAATCCCATAAGTATCTGCCACTTTAATAGAATCTTCATCACGGATTGATCCGCCCGGTTGAATGATTGCTGTAATTCCTGCTTTTGCTGCTTCTTCTAATGTATCTGGCATTGGGAAGAAAGCATCAGATGCAAGCGCGCTACCTTGTGCTTTTTCACCAGCTTGTGTAATTGCGATTTTTGCAGAACCTACACGGTTCATCTGTCCCGCACCGACACCAATTGTCATATCATCTTTCGCTAAAACAATTGCGTTTGATTTCACATGTTTTACAACTTTCCAAGCGAGTTTTAAATCTTTCCATTCTTGCTCTGAAGGTTCACGTTTCGTTGGAATTGAAATTGTACTTTCATCTAATGATAACGTATCTTCCTCTTGAACAAGAAGTCCACCTTGTACAGAAGTTAGTTTTTTGCTTGCACTTGTCGCTTTTTCAATATTTATAGTTAATAAACGTAAGTTCTTCTTACTTTGCAACACTTCTAAAGCTTCTTGCGAGAACGAAGGTGCGATAACAATTTCTAAGAAAATTTCATGTAACTTTTCTGCTGTAGCTTTATCAATTTCACGATTTGCTGCAATAATACCGCCGAAGATTGATACTGGATCTGCTTCATAAGCACGAGTATATGCTTCGTGAATATTAGTTCCTACTCCAACACCACATGGATTCATATGCTTTACTGCTACTACTGCTGGTTCTGTAAATTCTTTTACGATGCTAAGCGCTGCGTCTGCATCATTAATATTGTTATACGATAATTCCTTACCGTGTAATTGTTCTGCGTATGCAACAGAAGACGTTGCTGCGAATGGCGCTTTATAGAAAGTTGCTTTTTGATGTGGGTTCTCGCCATAGCGTAAGTCTTGCTTTTTCTCAAATGTCACAGTTAATGTTTCTGGACTTTCTTCACCCATTTGCTCTGTTAAGTAGTTAGAGATTAACGCATCATACGCTGCTGTATGACGGAATACTTTCGCTGCTAGTTTACGTTTTGTTTCCTCTGCTACTTCACCGTTCTCTTTCAGTTCTGCTAACACAATATCATAATCTACTGGATCTACAATTACCGATACGAATTTATGATTTTTCGCAGCAGAGCGAATCATTGTTGGGCCACCGATATCAATATTTTCAATTGCATCAGCAAATGTTACATCAGGCTTAGCGATTGTTTCTTTAAATGGGTATAAGTTAACAACAACAAAGTCAATTGGCTCTATACCTAACTCATTCATTTGTGTTACATGTGTTTCATTATCACGAACTGCTAATAGACCACCATGAATATTTGGATGTAATGTTTTCACACGGCCATCCATAATTTCAGGGAAACCAGTTACTTCAGAAATGCCGATTACTTGTAAGCCATTTTCTTCTAGTAACTTTTTCGTACCACCTGTTGAAATAACTTCAATCCCTTGTTCTAGTAACCCTTTAACAAATTCTACTACTCCTGTTTTATCTGAAACACTTACTAATGCACGCTTTTTCATTTATCCTTCACCCCTGGTTGTATGTTAGTTAACAGTTGATTCTTTCACAGACTGAACAATTTGATTCACTGTATTTACGTATAATTTATGTTCAACTTGTTGAATTTTCTTTTGTAAGCTTTCTCTCGTATCCCCTTCAGAAACAACCACTGCTTCTTGTGCAATAATTGGCCCTGTATCCATACCTGCATCTACATAATGAATTGTTACTCCAGTTACTTTCACACCTGCTTCTAACGCTTGACCGACAGCATCTTTACCCGGAAAGCTCGGTAGTAATGATGGATGAATATTAATAATCTTCCCGCCGTATGCTTCTAGTAACGTCGGCCCGATTAAACGCATATATCCAGCTAAAATAACATAATCAATTTCATATTCTTCTAGCTTCTTTAATATCTCTTTTTCAAACGCTTCTTTTGACTCATATGCTTTCGCTGAAAAAGCAAAACACGGAATATGATGATAATTTGCCCGTCCAACAGCGCGTGCTTCTGGTTTATCACATACTAATAAACTAATTTCTGCATCCAATCTTTTTTCTTCTACCGCATTAACGAGAGATTGAAAGTTAGATCCGCTTCCAGAAGCAAAAACTGCTAATCTACTCATAGTGCTGTGCCCCCATTAAAAGTAACGCCAGCTCCTTGTATAGTACGTCCAATAATACGAGCCATTTCTCCTTGCTCTTCAAGAAGACGAACAACATCTTTTGCATCTTCTTCCTTCACTGCTACTACCATACCAATACCCATGTTAAAAATATTGAACATTTCTTTCTCTTCCAGTTTTCCAACTTCTTGAAGCAAACTAAAGATCGGCTGAATTTCCCAAGATCCTAGTTCAATCTCAGCACCGATTCCTTCTGGCAACATGCGTGGAATATTTTCAATAAATCCACCACCTGTAATATGCGCCATACCGTATACTTCATGTTTCTTCAATAGTTCTAAAATAGGTTTGACATAAATTTTCGTTGGTTTTAATAATTCTTCACCAAGAGGTAGTTCTAAGCGGCCATAAATACGCTCTAAAGATAGTTCCCCATCTTCTAATAACACTTTTCGTACTAAAGAGTAACCATTGCTATGAATACCGCTAGATGCTAAGCCAATTAGCACGTGACCAGCTTCAATCTTTTCACCTGTTACAATTTTCTTTTTATCAACAATCCCAACTGTAAAACCAGCTAAATCATATTCTTCCGTAGAATACATTCCTGGCATTTCAGCTGTTTCTCCACCGATTAATGCACAACCAGCTTGGCGACAGCCCTCTGATATACCTTTGACGATGTTTTCAATTTTACTAGGTTCAGCTTTACCACAAGCAATATAATCAAGGAAGAAAAGCGGCTCTGCTCCTTGGACAACAATATCATTTACACACATTGCTACTGCATCAATACCAATTGTGTCATGTTTATCTGCCATAAAAGCGAGCATCAATTTCGTTCCCACGCCATCTGTTCCAGATACTAATACAGGTTCTTCTAATGCAAATTTTGATAGATCAAACATACCTCCAAAACCGCCTAAACCGCCTAGTACTTCTTTTCTCATAGTTGTTTGTACGTGTTTTTTCATGCGAGATACCGCTTCATATCCAGCTTCAATATCTACTCCTGCTTGCTTATATGCATTCGCCATCGTTATTTACACCTCGTCTTTTAATTTCTCCCCATCCAGGGCGGGCTATTTTAAGAAAGGATCTAGCTCCTACATCAAAAGAAGTAGAAGCTTTTCTCACTTTTCTTATTTCATGCTTTCTAAAAGCTCTTGCTCATAATCATAAAGAGCTGTTGGATAGTCCCCATTAAAGTAAGCCATGCATAGGCCGCCATATTTCCCTTCATATGGACGTCCAATTGCATCTACTAATCCATCTTCACTTAAAAATGTTAAAGAATCTGCTCCGATCATTTCACGGATTTCTTCTACTGTATGATTTGCTGCAATTAATTCTTTTCTCGTTTGAATATCAATGCCATAGAAACATGGATATTTCAGAGGTGGTGAAGCAATTCTTACGTGAACTTCTGTCGCTCCAGCCTCACGAAGCATACGAACAATTCGTTTACTTGTCGTTCCTCTTACGATAGAGTCATCAATCATAACAACTCGTTTCCCTTCAACTACACCTCTTACTGCGGAAAGCTTCATCTTAACCCCTTGCTCGCGCAGTTCTTGAGAAGGTTGAATAAACGTACGTCCAACGTAACGATTTTTAATTAATCCTAACTCATATGGAATACCTGTCGCCTCCGCATAGCCAATCGCAGCTGAAATACTAGAGTCTGGTACACCAGTAACAACATCTGCTTCAATAGGAGCTTCTGCCGCTAAACGTTTCCCCATATTCTTACGTGCTGCATGGACGTTAACACCAGCAATATTTGAATCTGGGCGTGCAAAGTAAATGTATTCCATACTGCAAATTGCATGTTCTACATCATTTGTGAAACGATCCACGTGAATTCCTTCATCATTAATGACAAGTAATTCACCCGGTTCTACATCGCGAATGTATGTTGCACCTACTACATCAAAAGCACATGTTTCTGACGCTACAACGTAAGCATCCCCCATCTTTCCAATTGAAAGCGGACGGAACCCATTCGGATCTAATGCAACGATCATTTCATTTCCAGTTAGTAAAAGATACGCAAACGCACCTTTCACTTTATTTAAAGCCTCTTTTACACTTTCAATTAAAGAATCTTTCGTGCTACGTTTAATAAGATGTAAAAGTACTTCTGTATCTGAACTAGTTTGAAAAATACTGCCCTCTGCTTCTAATTCACGACGAAGCATTTTTGCATTAATTAAATTTCCGTTATGAGCTAACGCCATACTATGATCGGAAAAACGGAACAACAATGGTTGAACGTTAGCAACTTCACTTCCACCAGCTGTTGCATATCGTACATGTCCGATTGCTGATTTTCCATTTAATCCTTCTAGCTCACCTCTTGAAAACACTTCTGATATTAAACCTAACCCCTTGTGACCGACGATTTTTTCCCCATTATTTACGACAATGCCTGCGCCTTCTTGCCCACGGTGCTGTAAACTGTGCAATCCGTAGTATGAAACTTGTGCTGCATTTTCATGCCCCCAAATTCCGAAAACGCCACATTCTTCGTTTAACCCCTTTATTTCAGCAAGCATGGGATTGCCCCTTTCCAAGCCTTTCTCATTTCATCTACATTTGCTGTAAGTAATACTTCATTTTCTTCATTATGAATTGTTACTTCATTTGTACTTGTTACTTCTCCAACTTGGATTGCTTCTACCACTTTCTCAAACGCCTCTTTATTTTCACGTTTTACAGTTATCACGAAACGAGACTGTGATTCAGCGAATAATGCTGCTGTTGCTTCTCCATCTAATTTCACAGTAGCACCTAAGCCTTTAGCACCAATCGCACTTTCTGAAATCGCAACTGCTAAACCACCTTCAGCAACATCATGTGCAGATTGAACAAGACCAGCTTGAATTGCTTCTAATACTTGTTTTTGGCGTTTTAATTCTACATCTAAATCGATACTTGGTGATTGACCGAAAATTTTGCCGTGAATCATTTTCTGTAATTCACTTCCGCCAAACTCAGCTTTCGTCTCACCAATTACATACACTAAATCACCAGCTTGCTTAAACTCTTGTGTTGTTACATGTTTTAAGTCATGCACAAGTCCGACCATCCCAACAGTTGGTGTTGGATATACAGCTTCACCACTACGCTCGTTATACATCGATACGTTTCCGCCGATAACTGGTGTTTGCAATGTGCGACAAGCTTCACTCATACCGTCTACTGATTTCTCAATCTGCCAGAAGATTTCTGGTTTTTCTGGGTTCCCGAAGTTTAAGCAATCTGTAATTGCAAGTGGCTCTCCGCCAGAACATACGATATTACGCGCTGCCTCTGCTACTGCAATTTTACCGCCCATCTCTGGGTCTAGATAAATGTAGCGAGAGTTACAATCTGTCGTCATTGCTAATCCTTTTTCTGTACCGCGTACACGTACAACTGCAGCATCTGAACCTGGCGTAACAACTGTGCTTGTGCGAACTTGGTAATCGTATTGATCGTATACCCACTCTTTACTTGCAATTGTTGGTTGCTGTAATAAAGCGAATAACGTTTCTTTATAATTTTCTACTTTTGGCGTTTCCATTTTCATTGCTTGGAATTCAGCAAAGTATGCTGCTTCTTTTGATGGCTTATGATAAATTGGTGCTTCTTCTGCTAAAGCATCTGCTGGAACTTCAGCTACCTTTTCACCTTTATGGAATAAACGAAGCATTTTATCTTCTGTTACTTTCCCCATCGTAACCGCTGCAAGACCATACTTCTCAAATAAATCTACTATTTCTTGTTCTCTACCTTTTTTCACGACAATTAACATACGCTCTTGTGATTCAGATAGCATCATTTCATATGGTGTCATTCCTGTTTCACGCTGTGGTACATCATCTAAGTACATTTCAATACCCATTCCTGCTTTACTTGCCATTTCTGCAGATGATGATGTTAAACCAGCCGCACCCATATCTTGAATTCCAACAAGTGCATCGGATTGAATTAATTCTAAACACGCTTCAATAAGAAGCTTTTCCATAAATGGATCCCCTACTTGAACCGCTGGACGTTTCGCTTCTGAGCTTTCAGATAGTTCTTCCGACGCGAATGTTGCACCGTGAATACCGTCACGACCAGTTGATGCTCCTACGTACATTACTGTGTTACCAGCACCGTGCGCTTGCCCTTTTTTAATGTCTTCGTGGTTAATCAAACCTACGCACATTGCATTTACAAGTGGATTTCCTTCATAACATGGATCAAATTGTACTTCGCCGCCAACAGTCGGAATACCGATGCAGTTACCGTATCCTGCAATTCCTGCTACTACTTCTTCGAATAAATATTTCACACGTGGTGACTGTAATTCACCGAAACGAAGTGAGTTTAATAGAGCTACCGGGCGTGCTCCCATAGAGAATACGTCACGAATAATACCACCAACACCTGTTGCAGCTCCTTGATATGGTTCAATAGCTGAAGGATGGTTATGACTTTCCATTTTAAATACAACTGCTTGATTATCACCGATATCTACAATTCCAGCACCTTCTCCAGGTCCTTGCAGAACGCGCTCACCTGTAGTTGGAAACTTACGAAGAACTGGTTTCGAATTTTTATAACTACAATGTTCAGACCACATTACAGAGAATAACCCTGTTTCTGTATAATTTGGCAGACGACCTAAAATCTTTTCAACCATGGCAAACTCTTCGTCTGTTAGCCCCATTTCCGCATATATACGCTCTTCTTTAATTTGTGTTGGATTTGGTTCAAGCATTAACGACATATGTTTCCCTCCACTGTTTTAAGATAGATTGAAAGACTTTTAACCCTTCAGCACCGCCAAGTAATTCATCTACAGCACGCTCTGGATGTGGCATCATACCAAGTACATTTCCTTTTTCATTTACAATACCAGCAATATCTGAAACGCTACCGTTAGGGTTTTCTACGTAACGGAATGCGATTTGATTGTTCTCTTCTAATTGTTTAAGCGTCGCTTCATCACAATAGTAATTCCCCTCACCATGCGCGATTGGAATATTAATTACTTCATCTTTTCCATATTGTGATGTAAACATCGTTTCATTATTTTCAACACGCAACTGAACAGTGCGACACATAAATTTTAAGTTTTCGTTTCTCATTAACGCTCCTGGTAGTAATCCTGATTCAACAAGAATCTGGAATCCATTACATACACCTAAAATCGGCTTTCCTTGCTCAGCAGCTTTTTGCACTGCTTTCATTGCATTAGCAAAGCGAGAGATAGCACCGCAGCGTAAGTAGTCACCATAAGAAAATCCGCCTGGTAGTAGAATTGCATCATATTCATCTAAATTCTCTGTATCGTGCCAAACGTAATCTACTTCTTCGCCAAGCTCATCTTTAATTGCATGGAACATATCGACATCACAGTTCGAACCCGGAAATACTATTACGGCAAATTTCACTGTGCGACAACCTCCTCAACTTCATAACGGAAGTCTTCCATTACAACGTTCGCTAATAGTTTTTCACACATTTCCTTTACCTTGCTATCTAAATCAGATACAGATTTATCAATTGTTAGTTCCATGTACTTTCCGATTCGAACATCTTGTACTTCTGTGAATGAAAGACTATGAAGTGCTCCTTTTACTGCTGTTCCTTGTGGATCTAATACGCTTTCTCTTAATGTTACATATACCTTAACTTTATACATGTGAAATTCCCCCTAAACGTTTTAAAATCTCTTCATAAGCATCTGTTAAATTTCCAAGATCGCGACGGAATACGTCTTTATCAAACTTTTCATTGCTCGTTTCATCCCATAAACGGCAAGTATCCGGTGAAATTTCATCCGCTAAAATGATTTCTCCTTCTTCCGTTACACCAAACTCTAATTTGAAATCTACTAATCTTACACGACAGCTTGCGAAATGATCAATCAACACTTGATTGATTTGTAGAGCCATATCTCGTAATACACTTACTTGCTCTGGTGATGCAACGTTTAATACACGAATATGATCTTCCGTTACAAGCGGATCTCCTAAATCATCATCTTTGAAGTAAAATTCTACGATTGGTTCTGCAAGTACAGTTCCCTCTTCCATTCCTAATCGTTTTGAAAGACTTCCTGCAATTACATTTCTTGTGACAACTTCTAAAGGAATAATACTCACTTTTTTAACAAGTTGTTCTGTTTCAGATAACTTCTCAACAAAATGTGTTTTAATTCCCACTTCTTGTAACTTTCTGAACAATAAAGTTGTAATTTCATTGTTCAAACGACCTTTTCCTGTAATCGTCTCTTTTTTCTCCCCATTGAAAGCAGTCGCACTATCTTTGTACTCTACCCAAACCATATCTGCTGATTCTGTACGATAAATTCTTTTTGCCTTACCTTCATACAGCAATTCTAGCTTTTGCATTTCGCAAGCCCCCTGTAGTTTGAAAAATGTGAATAATGTTTTTATAAAGAATGGCACAGAATGACTCTATTCTGTGCCATATGAAATTTTACGCTTCGTTTAATCCAAGGCGTTCAAAGATTGTATCAACGTGTTGCATATGATGCTCATAGTTGAAGCATTCATTAATTTCTTCTTGTGTTAACTTGCTTGTAATACGCTCATCAGCTTCTACAAGCTCTTTAAATTGTACTTGTGTTTCCCAGGCTTCCATCGCTTTAGGCTGTACGATATCATAAGCTTCTTCACGTACCATACCTTTGTCGATTAGTGTAAGCATTACGCGCTGAGAATAAATTAAGCCGTATGTTCTTGTCATATTGCGTTTCATATTCTCTGGGTATACAGTTAAGTTTTTAACGATATTACCAAAGCGATTTAACATGTAATTTAATGCGATTGTAGCATCTGGTAAAATTACACGTTCTGCCGAAGAGTGAGAAATGTCACGCTCATGCCATAATGGAACATTTTCGTAAGCTGTCATCATATAACCGCGGATAACACGAGCTAAACCAGTCATATTTTCAGAACCAATTGGATTACGTTTATGTGGCATTGCAGAAGAACCTTTTTGACCTTTTGCGAAAGCCTCTTCAACTTCACGTGTTTCACTCTTTTGTAAACCACGAATCTCAACTGCCATCTTTTCGATAGATGTTGCAATTAGTGCAAGTGTTGACATGTAGTGTGCGTGACGATCACGTTGCAATGTTTGTGTTGAAATTGGTGCTGCTTCTAATCCTAAGTTTTCACAAACATATTTTTCTACGAATGGATCGATATTTGCATATGTACCAACCGCACCAGATAGTTTACCAACACGAACTGTATCAGCAGCTTGTTTGAAACGCTCTACGTTACGTTTCATTTCTTCATACCAAAGACCAAGTTTTAAACCAAATGTTGTTGGTTCTGCATGAACACCATGTGTTCTTCCCATCATGATTGTGTATTTATGCTCTTTCGCTTTGTTAGCTAAAATGCTTACAAAGTTCTCTAAGTCTTTTAATATAATTTCATTCGCTTGTTTTAAGATGTAAGATAATGCTGTATCTACTACGTCTGTAGATGTTAAACCGTAATGAACCCATTTACGTTCCTCACCTAATGCTGGCGTTTCTGATACAGCACGAGTGAATGCAACTACGTCATGACGTGTTTCTTTTTCAATTTCATAAATACGATCAATATCAAATGATGCATGCTCACGAATTTTCTTAACATCTTCTTTTGGAATATCGCCAAGCTCAGCCCATGCTTCACAAGCTAAAATCTCAACTTCTAACCATGCTTTAAATTTGTTCTCTTCCGTCCAAATTGCACCCATTTCTGGGCGTGTATAACGACTAATCATCTTTTTCCCTCCAACAGTTGTTCTTGATGGTCCCAAATATGCAAACTCTTCGCTTTTTCTAGAGCGACTTCAATATTATCATTTAAAATATTAACATGCCCCATTTTTCGCTGTGCTTTTGCTTCTTCTTTTCCATACAAGTGTAAATAGCACCCGGTTAATCTATTCACTTGTCTTAGGACCCCTTCTATATGTTCGCCTAAAATGTTTACCATGACAACTGGTTTTAACAAATTTGTTTCTCCTAGAGGTAAATTACAGATTGCTCGAATATGTTGACCAAATTGACTCGTCTCACATGCATCCTGTGTATAGTGTCCTGAATTGTGAGGTCTTGGCGCTAATTCATTAATATAAATCTCACCATTATCTGTAGCAAACATCTCTACAGCTAGTGTTCCCACAAGTTCTAATTCATCCGCAAGTACCTTTGCATAAGCAATTGCTTTTTGAGAAAGCTCTTCTGTAATGCGAGCTGGAACGATAGATTCATGTAAAATGTTATTTACATGAATATTTTCTGCTACTGGAAACACTTTTGTTTCACCACTTACACTACGAATCACAATAACTGATACTTCTTTTTCAAAAGGCACCCATTTCTCTAAAATACATTCTGCTTTATCCACAAGATTTCTTGCTGTCTCAACATCAGCTTCACTTCTTAAAACAACTTGTCCTTTCCCATCATATCCACCTGTCGTCGTTTTTAAGACGGAAGGGAATGATAACTCAGCAATTGCTTCTGTAAGCTGATCTTGATTTTGAACTAATCTATACGTTGCTACTGGTAACCCAGCCTTCTCAATCCCATTCTTTTCTGTAAAACGATTTTGCGTTGTATTTAACAACTGACTACCTTGTGGTAAGTACGCATGTTTTTCAAGCCATTGTAAACATCTATAATCAATATTCTCAAATTCATATGTGACAACATCACTTATCTCTGCTAAATGCTGAATTGCTTTTAAATCATCATATGGTGCAACAATTTCAATATCAGCAACTTGTGCACATGGTGAATGCTTTGTAGGATCTAAAACAGCAATTTTATATCCCATTTCCTTAGCTGCCAATGCCATCATTCTTCCTAGCTGGCCGCCTCCAATAATACCGATTGTTTTTCCAGGTAAAATGATCCTCGTCATACTAGCTCACTACCTTCACGCACATCTTTTTCAATCGCTTCTCGTCTCAATTCTAATGCATCATGTATATCATCATGGAATGATCCAAGTATTTGTGCGGCAAGTAATCCAGCATTCGTTGAACCGGCTTTACCAATTGCAACAGTTGCAACTGGAACACCTCCTGGCATTTGGACGATGGATAATAATGAATCTAAGCCGTTTAATGCTTTTGATTGAACTGGAACTCCAATTACAGGAAGATTTGTCTTCGCTGCAACCATTCCTGGTAAATGTGCTGCTCCACCAGCTCCAGCAATAATAACTTTCAATCCACGTTCACGAGCCGTCTCTGCATATTCAAACATATAATCCGGAGTCCGATGAGCGGATACAACTTTTTTCTCATACGGTATATTTAATTCATCTAAAATGTCACAAGCATATTTCATTGTTTCCCAGTCTGACGTGCTTCCCATTATGACTCCAACTAGTGATTTCATATTAGAATCCCCCCGATTCAAATAAAAAAAGCCTGAAATAGAACAGTTTCTCTTTTACTATGAGAGAAAGCGCTCTACTCAGGCATACGTATCCCTTGTGAATAGAAAAATACCGAGTGACTTTCCCTCATAGTCTAACGAATAACGGTCGTTAGGTAGAGACTTGCAGGCCATATCCCCGCGATTATATGAGGTCTTATATTATTGTTTCTATGGTTATATTAACAATATTTCATAAACAATGTCAATAAATAATCGAATGTTTTTTTATTAGTAGTCAATAACGTTCGTGTTTTAGTTATATTCAAAAGAAGAATTGCAACTATATGCAAGAAGAAAAGGGAATTAGAATATATA
>NZ_JBNLYC010000072.1:0-22310 GCF_050172015.1 Bacillus sp. GMa5/1
TGTTGTAAAATGTAAACGTTTTTCTAAGGGGAGGCTAAAAAAATGGTAGTAGCATACAAACATGAGCCATTTACAGATTTTTCAGTGGAGGCTAACAAATTAGCGTTTGAAGAAGGTTTAAAGAAAGTAGAATCTTATCTTGGACAAGACTATCCATTAATTATCGGGGGAGAAAAAATCACTACAGAAGACAAAATTGTTTCTGTAAACCCTGCAAATAAAGAGGAACTTGTTGGTCGTGTTTCAAAAGCAAGCCGTGAGTTAGCTGAAAAAGCAATGCAAGTAGCGGATGAAACATTCCAAACTTGGAGAAAATCAAAGCCAGAAATGCGTGCAGACATTTTATTCCGTGCTGCAGCAATCGTTCGTCGCAGAAAACATGAATTCTCTGCTATTCTTGTAAAAGAAGCAGGTAAGCCATGGAATGAGGCAGATGCTGATACAGCAGAAGCAATCGACTTTATGGAATATTATGGTCGTCAAATGTTAAAATTAAAAGACGGTATTCCAGTAGAAAGCCGTCCAATTGAATATAATCGTTTCTCTTACATTCCATTAGGAGTAGGTGTTATCATTTCTCCTTGGAACTTCCCATTCGCAATTATGGCAGGTATGACAACAGCTGCTTTAGTTTCTGGTAACACAGTATTACTAAAACCAGCTAGTACAACTCCTGTAGTAGCAGCGAAATTTATGGAAGTATTAGAAGAAGCTGGCTTACCAGCTGGCGTAGTAAACTTCGTTCCAGGTAACGGTTCTGAAGTTGGTGACTACTTAGTAGATCATCCTCGTACACGTTTCGTAAGCTTCACGGGATCTCGTGATGTAGGTATCCGCATCTATGAGCGTGCAGCGAAAGTAAACCCAGGACAAATTTGGTTAAAACGCGTTATCGCTGAAATGGGCGGTAAAGACACAATCGTTGTTGATAAAGAAGCAGATCTTGAATTAGCAGCTAAGTCTATCGTTGCATCAGCATTCGGATTCTCAGGACAAAAATGTTCTGCATGTTCTCGTGCAGTAATCCATGAAGATGTATACGATCACGTATTAAATCGTGCTGTTGAATTAACAAAAGAATTAACAGTTGCTAACCCAGCAGTATTAGGTACAAACATGGGTCCTGTTAATGACCAAGCTGCATTTGATAAAGTAATGAGCTATGTTGCAATTGGTAAAGAAGAAGGTAGAATCTTAGCAGGTGGCGAAGGAGACGATTCTAAAGGCTGGTTCATCCAACCAACAATCGTTGCTGACGTTGCAGAAGATGCTCGCTTAATGAAAGAAGAAATCTTCGGACCAGTAGTAGCATTCTGTAAAGCGAAAGACTTCGATCATGCACTTGCAATTGCAAACAATACGGAATACGGTTTAACAGGTGCTGTTATTACTAACAACCGTGACCATATTGAAAAAGCACGCGAAGACTTCCACGTTGGTAACTTATACTTCAACCGTGGATGTACTGGTGCAATCGTAGGTTACCAGCCATTCGGTGGCTTTAACATGTCTGGTACAGACTCTAAAGCTGGTGGACCTGATTATTTAGCACTTCACATGCAAGCAAAAACTACTTCTGAAACTTTATAAGAAATAGTAGAGGAGCTCTTCACAGAATGTGAAGAGCTCCTTTTAAAATTGAAACCCCATATATTACCGTCGTTCGAAGAGAATGAGCTAAAACCTATTAATAGCGGGATAAACATGTAAACAGAAATAAAATAATGAGAAAAGTTGACTTATTAGTCATATTTTTTAGTATTCATTTTGAGAATTTCCTGTATAATACAATTTGAAAGAAAATCTATGGTTCGACAAGGAACACTCCTTTCGGTTTTGCTCACTGAAAGGAGTGTTTTTTTATGTAGCTAAAAATTCTTGCGTGCTTATTACATTTGCATATACGCCATTTAAACTAGCTAAAATTGTATTGTGAATATAAACAGCTGGTATAGTAGCGTTCTTAAAAGAAAGGTCTTTTGTAGCACAAGCGTCATGTATAACGGTACATTGAAAGCCAAAATCGAATGCAGCCCTTACTGTTGCATCGATACACATATGAGTCATCATCCCGCATACAACGACATGTTCAATATTAAAACGTTTTAATTGCTCTAGAAGATTAGTTTCTCGGAAGCTATTTGGATAATGTTTGACTATAACTGTTTCTTCTCTAAGTGGACGTACGCTTTCGTGAATATGTACACCTTCTGTATTAGGTAGGAAAAAAGTAGCGTCATCTTTTATAGCTACGTGTTGGATATGAAAAATAGGTTCGCTGTTTGTTCTAAATTTTTGTAATAACTGATTAGCATATTCGCTTGCTTCTACTGGATTACGCAATTCCATCTTTCCATTTGGAAAATAATCGTTTTGAATATCGACGAGTAAAAGAGCTGTTTTCATATATTTATCTTCCTCCGAGTTTCATATTCAAATAAATTTATTCAATTCGTAGAGAGGATTCTCCTGTTTAAAAATATGAGGAAGAAGAATTTTAAATAACCTTGAAAGTTACTATTTTTCAGATGAATATTCATCTGAAAATTTCAATAAAGGAATAATTAATATTTTTCTAAAAAATGTATTGACTCTTATTATTCTGAGTTCTATAATGAGAATTAATTAAACGACAATTAAATCGATACATTCTTATCCAGAGAGGTGGAGGGACTGGCCCTACGATACCTCAGCAACGGGTTTTTTAATACCGTGCTAACTCCAGCAAGCCATATAAAGGCTTGGAAGATGAGAAGATGTGAACGAGTACATATAAGTGCTCTCCTTCTTATCTTTATGGTTGATAAGAAGGAGGGCACTTTTTATTTTACCTCGAAAGCTCTGCTTCAAGTTTTTACAGCATATAGGAGGGGAAAAAATGATTTCTTTTACCAATGTAAGTAAAGTGTATGAATCAGCTGGCCAATCTGTTCATGCGGTGGAGGATGTAACATTATCAGTTGAGAAAGGCGAAATTTTTGGCATTATCGGTTTTAGTGGCGCTGGAAAGAGTACGTTATTACGCTTAGTAAATATGTTAGAGAGACCGACGGCAGGAACGATTTCAATAGATGATAAAGATATTACATCATTATCGACGAAAGAATTGCGTAAACTAAGACAAAGAATCGGAATGATTTTTCAAAGTTTTAATTTATTTAATTCAAGAACAGTATTTGGAAATATTGCTTATCCATTAAAGTTAGCGAAAGTACCAAAGAATGAGATAAAAGAAAGAGTAAATGAACTGCTGAAGTTTGTAGGGTTAGAAGATAAAGCAAACTATTATCCAGAGCAGCTATCAGGTGGGCAAAAGCAGCGTGTGGGCATTGCTAGAGCACTTGCGACATCGCCAGATATTCTTATATGTGATGAGGCAACATCAGCCTTAGATCCAGAAACGACGACAGAAATTCTAAACTTATTAAAGAAAGTAAATCGAGAATACAATTTAACAATTCTTCTTATTACACATGAAATGCATGTTGTGAAAGAAATTTGTCACCGTGTAGCTGTAATGGAGAAGGGGAAAGTTATTGAAGAAGGAAAACTGTTTGATGTTTTCACGCAACCAAAAACAAAGACGACTCAAAACTTTGTACGTTCTGTCATTAATGATCATTTACCGGAAAGTGTTCTAGCGAAAATTCAAAATGGTGGTCAAATTTATCGTCTAACATTTACTGGTGAGGAGACAGGACAGCCGGTACTATCATATATCGCAAAAAACTATAACGTCGATGTAAATGTACTGTACGGAAATATTATTGAACTTCAAAATGTGCTATTTGGAAATCTTCTTGTAGAGTTGCAAGGTGAGCAGAGGGAAATTCAAAAAGCATTACAACATCTAAGACTGCAAGTGCAGCTGAAGGAGGTAGAAGCTCATGCGAGTTGATTGGAGTATATTTTGGCCGCGCATACTAGATGCGACGGGGGATACCCTCTTAATGGTAATTGTAACCCTTATATTCGCTACAATTCTGGGTATACCTCTAGGTTTACTTTTATATGTAACGAGAAAAGGAAACTTTTTAGAAAATAAATGGGTCTTTTCTATTCTTAACATCATAATTAATACAATTCGTCCGGTACCATTCATTATCTTTTTAGTAGCCTTAAGTCCACTAACAAGAAGTGTTATCGGAACGACGATTGGAACAGCAGCGGCAATTTTCCCGATGACGTTAGTCGCATCAATTGGTATTGCTAGAATGGTTGAAACAAACCTTGTTTCCGTTCCGAAAGGAGTAATTGAAGCAGCGCAAGCAATGGGAGCCTCACCAATTAGAATTGTTTTTGAAATCCTTGTACCAGAAGCGTTAGCACCATTAATCTTAGGTGTCACATTTATGACAGTTGGTTTAATTGAATTCTCTGCAGTTGCTGGGCTTGTCGGTGGTGGCGGTCTTGGTGACTTGGCAATGACATATGGTTATCAACGTTTTGATACATCAGTTATGTTCGTAACGGTCGTGTTACTTATCATTCTCGTACAGATAGCTCAAAATTTAGGAAACTACTTTGCGAAAGTCTTGTTACGCAGATCATAAAAAGGAAGAGAGGAAAAGAAAATGAAGAAAATTTTAGCATTTGCATTATCAGCGATTGTAGGAGTCTCAGCATTAAGCGGCTGCTCAAGTGGAGACACGGGTGCAGGAGCGAAAGAAAAAGTAGTTCGCGTCGGTGTAACTGGAACGGATGGAGACGCTTGGGAAATTTTGAAGAAAAAAGCTGAAAAAGAAGGGATTAAGATTAAACTGGTCGAGTTCTCTGATTACACAACGCCAAATAAAGCGTTAGCTGATGGAGATATTGAATTAAACTCATTCCAGCATATTGCTTTCTTAGAGCAATTTAAAAAAGAGCATAAGTTAGATATTACAGCTGTTGGTACAACGCAAATTGCGCCAATGGGTTTATACTCTGAAAAATATAAGAAAGCAAATGAAATCCCAGATGGTTCAGAAATTGCAATTCCAAACGATCCAACGAACCAAGCACGGGCATTAAAACTTCTTGATGCAGCTGGATTATTAAAGCTTAAAAAAGACTTTGGTCTATTTGGAGATCCAAGTGGTATTGCTGAAAATCCGAAGAAATTAAAAATTACACCGGTTATCGCACAGCAAACACCTCGTGTGTTAAAAGATGTAGCGGCATCAGTTATTAATAACGGTGTTGCTGGTCAAGCTGGATTAGATCCAGCGAAGGATCCTATTTTCTTAGAAGATCCAAAGAATGAAAATGCAAAGCCATATATTAATATTTTTGCAGCTCGTAAGAAAGATAAAGATGATCCAACATTGAAAAAAGTAATTGAACTATATCATTCAAAAGAAGTAACAGACGCAATTAAGAAAGAAACAAATGATGGTTCCATTTCAGTAGATCTTTCACTTGATGAGCTTGAAAAAATCGTAAAATAATCATTGGGTTTAATGGACTAACAGAAGGAACCCCTCCGCTGTTAGTTCGTTCAACATATAAACTTAACAAACAAACCCTAATTCTGTACCTTCCAATTTTGTATAACATAGAATCCAATGTTTGTTAAGTAGAGTGATAGACCAGGAATTTTCCTGGTCTTTTTTTATGAATGAAAGTAGCTAGCGAACAGTAAGGTGATCCAAATTATAATGGGATAAGAAAATAAGCTGAAAAGGAGTGTAATTATGAATTGCTTTGGATGAATTAAGTGTTTTTTTGATAAAAAAAAGAAAATAGAAAAGAGAGTAATGAAAAATGCTGATATTACGCCGGGGTTATAAGAGCGATAAATGAAAAACAAAATAATATGTTGAACAGAGTTGAAGAAGATGGCCCCTTGTATAAAAATAATCCAGCATATAGAAGACAAGAAGTTAAGTTGATATAGAAAGACGATAAGTAATACAAAGATTGTTAATACGGAAATGGCGATGAAAAATTGTTGGCTAGTTATAAGACGGATTGAAAATTGATTAGCAAGGTATTGTGGCATTTGGAAAGCTTCTTCAAGGTTATGAATGAAAAATAATAAGGGAATGATCCAGAATATAGTAGTGGAATGTTTTTTCATCAATTTACATCACTCCAATAAAGTATAGAAAGCCTAAAAAAAGGCCCTCTATACAGAGATGGTTATTCAATTATGATATTTTTTAAATTAACTTCATGATGCTCTCGTTCTTTCAGATAAGCAGCTAGTTCCTCTTGTAAAATATTTAATATTTGCTTAGCTGATTGTTGGATTGGATTAGGTAGCTCTTCTAATATATGCATCCCGACTTTTACTTTTGTACGAATTACCCTTCGTAGTAATTCCTCATGCATGTACTACACCTCCAAACCGAATATTTAGTACATCTTCTTCAAATTTTGCTCCTTGAATAGAAAGGTGTGTTAATGTTTTTGGTAACGTGATGTTCCGTTTAACAGAACCCGCTCGAATAATAAGTTCATCACCTTTTTGATTTAAGGAAAGTTCACTTTTGTTTGAGAAGGGAATGGACAGAACGAAAATATACTCATCGCCATCCTTTTTTACATATTGAGTGCGCCCGTTAAATTTTACTTTTGTAGGGGAATGATCAGTTTTAAATAAAGAATCTCCTACACGTTCTAACATAGACAAACCAACAACTTCTTGTTCAAACATTGGAGCTTCGTAAATAGGAAGGGGTTGAAAACTATCTTTAATTAATGTTTTATATTTCTTCTGTGTATCTTTCCATGCCTGAAAATAAGGATCGGTGACAGTGTTAGGGATGACGCGGTTAATCATAATGGCATCTACGTTATAATCGTATAAATTCAAATAAGTAAAGCTGCGCTGGGCTTCTTTAATGACCATTTTTTCAGGATTTACAACGATGCGGATACTTGTTACTTCTCGATTTGATAAAATATCTCTCATTTCTCCGAGCTGTTCAAGTGTACTTGTTAATTCGTCCATAATATCGTCGGTTGGAAGAGGGACACCAAGGAGTGGTTGAGCTACTGGACGAACGACTTTTAAAACTTTTCTTTTAATAGGAAATAATTTTTCCATCCACCAACCGAGCATGTCTGGAAAGCTTAGCATTGCTAATGTTTCTCCTGTAGGGGCACAATCAATAATGATAACATCATATGTGTCTTGCTTATAATAATCGAGTACGCGAAGTAGGCTAATTAAATCTTCCATACCGGGAAACATCGTTAATTCTTCTGTTGTAATATCATCAGCTGCTTTAGAAGTGAAGAGTAGTGTAATATATTTCTGTAATTTTCCCCAGCCTTTTTCCATTTCATAAATCGTATTAATTTCTTGTGCCCACAAATTTTCACGAATTTCTAGTGGTTCAGAAGATAGCTTTATACCAAATGAATCTCCTAAACTATGAGCAGGATCTGTGCTCATTACTAATGTTTTTAATCCTTGTTTCGCACTTTGAATTGCTGTTGCTGCTGAAATGCTAGTTTTTCCTACGCCGCCTTTACCTGTATACAAGATAATTCTCATCATTCATATCCCCTTTGTTTCGAATGTCGAATATTACGAGTGTCGAAGTAAATGGTTGAATAAAAACCCAGATAGGGTTTTATTCAATCGGAATGTTTTTCATTTTAGGTGTAGAAATCTTTTCTTCTGTTTTTTGCAGTGACGTAGCGATGTGATTCATGATTTTTTGGAAGATTTGTAGTAAGAATGCTTTTTCCTCTTCTGATAATGCTTCTGTTACTAAGCTAAAGTAATGGGCCGCATTTTGTTTTACTTCTTGAACGAGCATTACGCCGTTTTCTGTTAACCGAATTAATACAATACGTCGGTCATTTTCATCACGGTAGCGTTCAATATATCCCTTTTTTACAAGGCGATTTACAACGCCCGTTGTTGTACTCATCGGTATATCAAGAAGATCAGCAATTTTCGTCATTGTAATATCTGTATTTCGTTCCATCCAAAGTAAACAAAATACTTCTGTTTTAGAAAGTGTTAAATCTAGGCTTACCCATTCTTCAGGATAGAAAAGTTTCTTGGCGTTATCTAGCAGTAAGTCTAAAAAATGTTCATATTGCAACAATTAATTCCACTCCCGTATATTTCGAGGTTCGTAATATTTATTTTTATTTTATGTAGAATAGAAATAATTGTCAATGATTTTAATTGTTTTTTTTAGATTAGGCAGAAAACTTTCTTTAAAATAGTATTCTTTTATGATAGATTTATAAATATAAAACGAGAATTTACATAAAAATCCATCATGGTAAATATACTTATCTATAATGGGTATGCAGCTAACGAGGGGGAGAACGATGAGAAGACGTAATACGCAAGCGTTCACGTTTTTAGCATGGACTTCATTTGTTTGTGCGATTTCAGGTATGCTAATTGGGATTTATACGTTAGATGAAACGCTTAGTGTAAAAGGATACTATTTAATTGGAACATTATTTTTAACGATGTCTTGTTTTGTATTACAAAAAACAATTCGTGATAATGAAGAAGATAACGAGAGATTTCCGAAAAATAAACCGTTAGATAAAGAGTAAATTGTAAAGAAAGGCATTTGCCTTTCTTTTTTTATGTAAAAATGGCGTAAGTACTCTGTGTTGACTTGCTTGAAGTACTGAAAATTTGGTATCATCAATAGTATTGTAGATTGAACGATATATTATGGAGGTGGCCTAGCCGTGTCAAGAATTTCCGTTGAGAATGTAAAGCACGTAGCACATTTAGCACGTCTTGCAATTACTGATCAAGAAGCAGAAAAATTTCAAAAACAACTAGATGCAATTGTTACATTTGCAGAACAGTTAAATGAATTAGATACAACAGATGTAAAACCAACAACTCATGTATTAACTATGAAAAATGTTATGCGTGAAGATGTACCAGAAAAAGGTTTACCAGTCGAAGAAGTATTAAAAAATGCACCGGATCACAAAGATAATCAAATCCGTGTTCCAGCAGTATTAGAATAGAGGAGGGGAATTTCGATGTCATTATTTGATCATTCAGTATCAGAGTTACATAAGAAGTTAAACAACAAAGAAATTTCCGTTACGGATTTAGTAGAAGAATCTTACAAACGTATTGCGGATGTTGAAGATAACGTAAAAGCTTTTCTTACATTAGATGAAGAAAATGCACGCGCAAAAGCGAAAGAATTAGATGCAAAAATCGGCGCTGAAGATAATGGTTTATTATTCGGTATGCCAATTGGTGTAAAAGATAACATTGTAACTAACGGTCTTCGTACAACTTGTGCGAGCAAAATGTTAGCAAACTTCGATCCAATTTATGATGCGACAGTTGTGCAAAAGCTAAAAGCTGCTGACACAATTACAATCGGTAAATTAAACATGGACGAGTTCGCAATGGGTTCTTCAAATGAAAACTCAGGATTCTACGCTACGAAAAACCCATGGAACTTAGATTACGTTCCGGGCGGATCTAGTGGTGGTTCTGCAGCAGCTGTAGCAGCAGGAGAAGTACTATTCTCTCTAGGTTCTGATACGGGTGGTTCTATCCGTCAGCCAGCTGCATATTGCGGTGTTGTAGGTTTAAAACCAACTTATGGACGCGTATCTCGTTACGGATTAGTAGCATTCGCATCTTCACTTGACCAAATCGGACCGATTACACGTACAGTAGAAGACAATGCATACTTATTACAAGCTATTTCAGGTATTGACCGCATGGATGCAACTTCTGCAAACGTTGAAGTTGGAAACTATTTAGCTGGTTTAACAGGCGATGTTAAAGGTTTACGCATTGCTGTACCGAAAGAATACTTAGGCGAAGGTGTTGGCGAAGAAGCTCGTGAGTCAGTACTAGCTGCTTTAAAAGTATTAGAAGGTATGGGCGCAACTTGGGAGGAAGTATCGCTTCCACACTCTAAATACGCTCTAGCAACGTATTACTTACTATCTTCTTCTGAAGCATCTGCGAACCTTTCACGCTTTGATGGCGTGCGTTACGGTGTTCGTTCTGATAATGTAAATAACTTATTAGATCTTTACAAAAACACACGTAGTGAAGGTTTCGGTGATGAAGTTAAACGTCGTATTATGCTTGGTACATTTGCGCTTAGCTCTGGTTACTATGATGCATATTACAAGAAAGCACAACAAGTACGTACATTAATTAAAAACGACTTTGAAAATGTATTTGCTAACTATGATGTTATTATTGGACCAACAACGCCAACTCCGGCATTTAAAGTGGGCGAAAAAGTTGATGATCCAATGACAATGTATGCAAATGACATTTTAACAATCCCAGTAAACTTAGCGGGTGTTCCAGCGATTTCTGTTCCATGTGGATTCGGTGCTAACAACATGCCACTTGGTCTACAAATCATTGGTAAACACTTCGATGAAGCGACAATTTACCGCGTTGCACATGCGTTTGAGCAAGCAACAGACTATCATACAAAAAAAGCAAGTCTGTAAGGAGGCGAGCATAGATGAATTTAGAAACAATTATTGGTTTAGAGGTTCACGTTGAGTTAAAAACAAATTCGAAAATTTTCTCTGCGAGTCCAACAGAATTCGGAGCGGAGCCAAATACACAAACAAGTGTAATTGACTTAGGATACCCAGGGGTACTTCCTACTTTAAATAAAGAAGCAGTTAACTTTGCAATGAAAGCTGCAATGGCATTAAACTGTGAAATCGCAACGGAAACGAAGTTTGACCGTAAAAACTATTTCTATCCAGATAACCCGAAAGCTTACCAAATCTCTCAATTTGATAAGCCAATTGGTGAAAATGGTTGGATTGAAATCGAAGTAGACGGTAAAAAGAAACGTATCGGTATTACACGTCTTCATTTAGAAGAAGATGCTGGTAAATCAACGCATACAGCTGATGGTTCATTAGTAGACTACAACCGTCAAGGTATGCCTTTAATCGAGATCGTATCTGAGCCAGATATGCGTACGCCAGAAGAAGCATATGCATACTTAGAGAAGTTAAAATCAATCATTCAATACACTGGTGTATCTGATTGTAAGATGGAAGAAGGTTCCTTACGTTGTGATGCGAACATTTCCCTTCGTCCAGTTGGACAAGAGAAGTTCGGTACAAAAGCGGAACTGAAAAACTTAAACTCATTCACTTACGTACAAAAAGGTCTTGAGCATGAGCAAGTGCGCCAAGAAAAAGAACTGTTATCTGGTGGCATCATCCAACAAGAAACACGTCGTTATGATGAAGCAACAAAGAAAACAATCTTAATGCGTGTGAAAGAAGGATCTGACGATTACCGTTACTTCCCGGAGCCAGACTTAGTTGAACTTTACATCGATGATGAGTGGAAAGAAGCAGTTCGAGCTTCTATTCCAGAACTTCCAGATGCACGTAAAGCTCGCTACGTTGCAGAATTAGGCTTACCAGCTTATGATGCACACGTGTTAACATTAACGAAAGAGATGTCTGATTTCTTTGAAGCAACTGTTGCAGACGGTGCTGATGCGAAATTAACATCGAACTGGTTAATGGGTGAAGTACTTGCATACTTAAACAAACAACAAAAAGAATTAAAAGACGTTGCATTAACGCCTGCTGGTTTATCTAAAATGGTTCAATTAATTGAAAAAGGTACAATTTCTTCTAAAATCGCGAAGAAAGTATTTAACGAATTAATTGAAAAAGGTGGAGACCCAGAAGAAATCGTTAAAGCGAAAGGTCTTGTTCAAATTTCTGACGAGGGTACACTTCGTAAAGTTGTAACAGAAATTCTTGATAATAATGAGCAATCTATCGAAGACTTTAAAAACGGTAAAGACCGTGCAATTGGCTTCTTAGTTGGTCAAATTATGAAAGCTACAAAAGGACAAGCAAATCCACCACTTGTTAACAAAATCTTACTTGAAGAGATTAATAAGCGATAATAGTAGTGACTTTTAAAGATTAAGCAGAAAAACACCCGTACATGGGTGTTTTTCTAGGTTAATCAAACGTTTGTTTAAATGAGACAAAATCGTTTAAACAAACGTTTGATTAACTGTCAAAAGTGGAAAAATGTTTGTATAGCAACTATGGTATGATAGTTGCAAAAAGGTGGGAATAATGATAAATCTAAACATAGAGGTTTTTTTCATCTCATGAAATAATAGATAGTTATTATTCGTTATATGTAAATTTTTATGGAAGAATGGATAGAAATAAAGTGAAACTTTAATCAGTAGGAGGTTCATCCACCATTGATTATTAGCCCTCACCAATCGGGCATTTACTGCCCGCAAATAGCGGGATAAATTTTGGAGTCAAATAAAAAACCATTGAAATGAATATTTACTTTTGATGGACTACACGAATCGGGTTCTTACTGCCTGTTTGAGCGGGATAAAAGAAGGATAGCAAGATGAGAGGAGGTAGGCATGGGAATACTGAATAGAAGTTCAGTATGTTCTTTTTCGATACATAAAGAAATTTCCTGTGCTAATAAATGATGAAGCGAGCAAGAATTATTTATAATCCTACTTCGGGGCGTGAGCTATTTAAGAAGAGCTTACCAGAAGTATTACAAAAATTAGAACAAGCTGGCTATGAGACATCTTGTCATGCGACAACGGGTCCTGGAGACGCTACTGTGGCGGCGAGGCAAGCTGCGGATCGTAAGTTTGATGTTGTTATTGCGGCTGGTGGCGACGGTACATTAAATGAAGTAGTAAACGGTTTAGTTGGGCATGAATTCCGTCCGAAATTTGGAATTATTCCAGTTGGAACGACAAATGACTTTGCACGTGCAATTGGTGTACCTCGTTCTATTGAAGAGGCAGCAGATATTATTTGCGAAGGAAAAACAGTGCCATTAGACCTTGGTAGAGCGAACGATACATATTTTATTAACATCGCTGGTGGCGGTCGTATTACAGAATTAACATACGAAGTACCGAGTAAGTTAAAGACAGTATTAGGACAACTTGCTTATTACCTAAAAGGTATCGAGATGTTACCATCATTGCATCCGACATATGTTGAAATTGAGTATGATGGAAAGTTACTACAAGAAGAAATTACGATGTTTTTAATTACGAATACCCGTTCAGTAGGTGGATTTGAAAAGGTAGCACCGTATGCATCTATTAACGATGGGTTATTTGACCTATTAGTACTGAAAAAAGGTTCTATCGCTGATTTAATTAAAGCAGCAACACAAGCACAACGTGGTGAACATATTAATAATCCAAAAGTGTTATATACACAAGCGAACCGAATTAAAGTACATTCACCAGATAAACTAATGATTAATTTAGATGGTGAGTATGGTGGAGATGCACCGATGGAATTCGAAAATATATATCATTGTTTAGAACTATTTGTTCCTGAACATCAAGAGGATGCCCTGTAAAGGCATCCTTTTTACTTTGTTAAAATGAATTGTAAATTGGGAGTTAGTTTGATTTTTATGGTATTTTTACAATTCTTTTATTTTACATCCATACTTTATTGATACACTGGAAGAGATAAGAAATGAGAGGTAGGGTGCTATGGAGAAGGTAAAGGCGATATTATTTGATAAAGATGGGACATTAATGGATTTTCATTCAATATGGATAAAAGTAGCTGAAGAACTTGTAGCTGAATGTATAAGTTTATATCATTTACCAAGTACAATGCGGCAGACCTTATTAGAAGAGATTGGTGTAGAGGGAGCATTTGTTAATCCGAGGAGTGCAATAGCTGCTGGAACAAGCCTTGATGTAGCGAAGGGGCTTTGTAATTATATTGAGTCTGCTAGAGAAGAAGAGATGCATCATTGGGTAAGTGAGAAGTTATTTTCCCTTATGTATGAGCATCGTTCGCATATGAAAATGACAGCAGATTTACCGAAAGTGTTACAGGCATTAAAAGATAAAGGATTTATATTAGGGGTTGTCACGGCGGATGATTTCGCACCAACAGAATTATTTTTAAGACAATATAAGTTGGAGAACTTTTTTGATTATATTATAGCCTCGGATACATTCCCTGCGCAAAAACCAGATAAAAAGATTATAGAAGTGTTTTGTGAGAAATTTAATTTAGCATCATGTGAGGTTGCGGTTGTTGGAGATACGCCAACTGATTTACATTTAGCCAAAAATGGCGATTGCTATGCAATTGGGGTGCTATCTGGTACGGGAGACCGTCCAACATTAGAACCACTTGCTGATTTAGTGTTAGATTCTGTTGGAGAGTTTATTTCTCAATCGGGTGAGTTTTTCTGGGAGAAAGAAAAGTCTAATGTGTAAGGAAAATAAGTCTATAAAGACTCTTAATGAGTCTTTATAGACTTATTTTTTATGCCTGGATACAAAGAATATAGGATAAATGCTAGAAAAGAAAGTTGGCATACATTTTGCAATAAAAAGAGAAAACAATGTAAAGAAAAGGATGGGGTACGCAATGAACACAAAAAAATTTGCTAAAGTAAATGAACAAATTCCAGGACCGAAAGCGGCATCTTTATTAGAACGCCGTCAAAATATAGTACCAAAAGGAGTAAGTAACGGCATCCCAACGTTTGTACAATCTGCAAATGGTGCTCTTGTAACAGATGTTGATGGTAATCAGTACATTGATTTTGCAGGAGCAATTGGGACAATTAACGTAGGGCATTGTCATCCAACGGTTAAAGAAGCGCTCCATAAACAAGTCGATCAATACATTCATACTGGATTTAATGTCATGATGTATGAGCCATATATTGAATTAGCGGAAAAGCTTGCGGCATTGGCACCGGGAAGTTTCGATAAGCAAGTCCTCTTTTTAAATAGTGGTGCAGAAGCAGTTGAGAACGCGGTGAAGATCGCTCGTAAATATACGAAGAGACCTGGTATTATCGCATTTTCTAAAGGTTTCCACGGGCGTACATTAATGACAATGACGATGACAAGTAAAGTGAAGCCATATAAATTTGGGTTTGGTCCCTTTGCTCCAGAAGTATATAAAGCGCCATTTCCATACGAATACCGTCGCCCAGAGGGATTAACGGAAGAGCAATATGATGATTTTATTATTGAAGAGTTTAAGAACTTCTTCATATCGGAAGTAGCACCAGAAACAATTGCAGCTGTTGTAATGGAACCTGTTCAAGGGGAAGGTGGATTTATCGTCCCAAGTAAGAAATTTGTTCAAGAAGTACGCCGCATTTGTTCAGAGAACGGCATCTTATTTGTAGCGGATGAAATACAAACAGGCTTTAGTCGTACAGGAAAATATTTTGCAATTGATCACTATGATGTCGTTCCAGATTTAATTACAGTGTCTAAATCGTTAGGTGCTGGTGTACCGATAAGTGGTGTCATTGGACGTAAAGAAATTATGAATGAGTCTGCACCAGGTGAACTTGGTGGAACGTATGCAGGAAGTCCATTAGGATGTGCGGCTGCATTAGCTGTTCTCGATGTAATAGAAAATGAGAAATTAAATGATAGAGCGATAGAATTAGGAAAAGTTGTAATGAACCGATTCGAAGAGATGAAAAATAAATATCATTGCATCGGCGATGTGCGTGGGTTAGGTGCAATGTGTGCATTTGAGGTCGTTCAAGATCGTAAGACGAAAGCACCTGACAAAACGTTAACGGCTAATCTATGTGCAGAAGCAAATAAGCGTGGGTTACTGTTATTATCAGCAGGAACATATGGAAATGTTATCCGTGTGTTAATGCCTTTAGTTATTACAGATGAGCAACTTGAAGAAGGTTTAACAATAATTGAAGAATCATTGCAAGCTTGTTATGAGCAAACAAACATCGCTCGCGTTTAAAAACTGAAGTATAAATAGCAAACATTCTAGCTGACTCTATATTAAATGCAGAAAATTCACTTTATAATAAAGGTAGTGAAGTGGATCGATGGATTTGAAGTTAGGGGTGGCTAGGATGGTTGCAGAAAAGGAACGAGTGTTAATGGATTTAAAAGATGTATTTGAATATGCGTTTGACGAAATTTTTGTTACAGATGAGCAAGGGATCGTTGTGCGTGTAAATAGTACATGTGAAAGGCACTACCAACTAGCTGCCGAAGAGTTAGTTGGTAAGCATGTAAAAGAACTACAAAAGGATGGAATCTTTTATCCATCAGCGACATTAGAAGTGATTGAAAAAAAGAGGCCAATTGAACTCGTTCAAACTACAAAATCAGGAGAGTATTTACACGTTCGTACAAGGCCTGTTTTTGATGATGAGGGAAATTTAAGAAGAGTGATTAGTTATTCTCGGGACCTTACTGAACTCTATCAATTACGTCAAAAGGTAGAGGAAATGGATAATCAGCTAAAAACATATAAAAAAGAATTAAGAGAAACATATGAGCATGAAGGACTTATTTTTAAAAGTCTAGCTATGCAAAAAATAGTCGATACAATCAAAAAAGTATCTGTAGTGGATAGTACTGTTCTCGTTTTAGGCGAGACTGGAGTTGGGAAAAGTCGATTAGTACGCCATTTACATGAAGTGAGTCACCGTAAGAATGAAAGTTTCTATGAAATTAATTGTGCGGCATTGCCAACTAATTTAATTGAATCAGAGCTTTTTGGATATTCAGGTGGATCTTTTACAGGTGCGAATCGTGAAGGGAAAAAGGGACTATTAGAATCCGCGCATAAAGGAACTCTTTTTTTAGATGAAATCGGTGAAATGCCGCTTGAAATTCAAGCGAAGCTTTTGCAAGTATTGCAAGAAAAAACATTTCGTCCTATAGGCGGAAGAGAATTAAAAAAAGTGGATGTCCGAATTGTGGCGGCAACAAATAGAGATTTAAGTATGATGGTGAAACAAGGAACATTTCGGAAAGATTTATACTATCGTTTGAATGTCATTCCAATTGCAATTCCCCCGCTTAGGGAAAGAACAGAAGATATTTTACCGCTTATTTATCATTACTTGCAGCACTTTAATAAAAAATACGGACGTGATGTGAAACTAGCGCCGAGTACATTACAAATGTTTGTTGGATATCCGTGGGAAGGAAACAATAGAGAAATAGAGAATGTAATTGAGAGAATTGTTATTACTGTCGATGATGTTGTAACGGTAGAGGATTTGCCACTCTCTATGCAAGAGGTTGCAGTTGAACAATCGGGGCAAAGCCTTTATAAAATGCTGGAAGAGGTAGAGAGAAATATTATTCTTAAAGCGTATAAAACGTATGGATCAAGTTATAAAGTAGCTGAGTTTTTGCAAATTAGTCAATCTGCTGCTACTAGGAAAATTAAGAAGTTCATAGAGGAGGAAGAAAACATTGGATAAAAAGGCGACTTTCGTAAGTATAGATAAAAAGGCGATGTATATAAATGGTGAGTGGATTACACTACAAGAACAAATTGAAGTAAATAATCCTGCGACGAAGGAAATATTTGCAACTGTACCAAAAGGCGGAGTCACAGAGGCAAAGCAAGCTGTTGATGCTGCACATGAAGCTTTTAAAACGTGGTCTAAGTTAACGGCAGCAGATCGTGCAACGAAGTTAAAAAAGTGGTTCATGCTTATTGATAAAAATAAAGAAGAGATCGCAGCGCTTATGACGAAGGAACAAGGAAAGCCGTTTGCAGAAGCGCTTGGTGAAGTAAATTATGCAAATAGTTTTGTTGAATGGTATGCAGAAGAAGGGAAACGTGTATATGGTGAAATGATTCCTGCTTCTCATCCGAATAAGCGCATTTTAGTTATGAAGCAACCAGTTGGCGTTATGGCAGCTATTACACCTTGGAACTTCCCAGCTGCTATGATTACGAGAAAGGTAGCCCCAGCGCTTGCAGCAGGCTGTACAGCCGTTGTGAAACCGGCAAGTCAAACGCCGCTAACTGCATTGAAATTAGCGGAATTAGCCCATGAAGCAGATATTCCAAAGGGCGTAATCAATATCGTAACAGGTAGTGCAAAAGCAATTGCTGATACATGGATGGAAGATAGTCGCGTTCGAAAAGTATCCTTTACAGGGTCAACGGAAATCGGGAAAGAGTTAATGGCTAGTGCTGCACAAACGATGAAAAAAGTTTCGCTTGAGTTAGGTGGCCACGCTCCGTTTATCGTAATGAATGATGCGGATTTAGATAAAGCAGTAGAAGCGGTGATTGGCTCGAAATTCCGTAACGCAGGACAAACGTGTATATGTACAAACCGAGTATTCGTTCAAGAAGAAGTATACGAAGTATTTGTAGAGAAGTTCCAAAAGGCAGTAGGGCAGTTGAAAGTAGGAGACGGTTTCGGTGACGGAACGACTGTCGGACCACTTATTGATGAGAATGCAGTTTCAAAAGTACAAGAACATATTGAAGATGCTATTCAAAAAGGTGGAACAGTTTTATATGGTGGTCAAAAGGTCGCAGAGTTAGAGGGACATTTCATTCAACCGACTGTAATTGGATTGGCAAATGATACGATGCTTTGTATGAATGAAGAAACATTTGGGCCAGTGGCACCAGTTGCGAAATTTAAAACAGTTGATGAAGTAATCGAACGTGCAAATAATACACCATACGGTTTAGCTGCGTATATTTTCACGAAAGACATTAGCCAAGCATTCCAAATTAGTGAAGCGTTAGAGTACGGTATTATCGGTCTAAACGACGGTCTTCCATCAGTTGCACAAGCACCATTCGGTGGCTTTAAAGAAAGTGGTATCGGTCGTGAAGGAGGCCATTTCGGCATCGAGGAATATTTAGAAATTAAATATATTTCATTGGGACTATAAGTAGTATACTAGAATCTCTATAAGGTAACAGAGAAGGAGATTCTAGTATGGTATATTGGCTATTATTACTTGTTACAATTATTTTTGAAGTAGCTGGAACAATTGCGATGAAACTATCAAATGGTTTAACAAAGCTCGTTCCAAGTGTACTGATTTTCGTGTTTTATGGAATTTGTTTCAGCGTGTTCGCCATCGTCGTTAAAAAGATTCATTTAAGTATTGCTTATGCTATTTGGTCTGGCGTTGGAACATTACTTATTACAATCATTAGTGTGTACTTTTTTAAAGAGCATATTAGTTTATTTCAAGCATTTTGTATTCTCATTATTGTTTTGGGTGTCATTGGGCTTAAGGTTTCATCGGCATCATGAAAGCTATCTTTTGTAGAAGATAGCTTTTTTCTATTTGTGCAGTTAGCAATTAATACGACAAAATATGACAAGAAAGAGTAAAGCGTTTTGTTATGATATATATGAAATTTTGTCTTATGTGGAGGAAAGAGTATGTTAAAAAAGGTAAGTCAAATTGTTTTAATTTTTGGCATAGCTTTTAGTTTAAGTGCTTGCACTGAGACTAAAGATAGTAATGAAAGTAAACAAGAAGATGTTCAAGATAAAGTGTATAAAATAGGGGAGACAGTAGACGTAGATGGTTTGCAAGTAACTATCGATTCAGTTAAATTAGGATATCCGGATTATGATGAGGATAAAAAGAAAGAGGAGATTTTGGGGGTTATTTTCAAAGTAGAAAATAATAGTAAAAAGGAAATACCTTTTGCATTTTATGAATTTGAGATTACCGATAAGAAAGGTACAAGATTTAAAGAATATAATAACCCTGATAGCTTTATTAGTAAAAAGTTAGCACCAGAAGAAAAAATTCAAGATATCATGCTATTTGACGTAGCGAAAGAAAATACGTATATCGCTACGTATAGACCAGAGTTTACGCGTGAAAATAGAACAATAAAATTTGAATTGAAACCAAATAAATAAAGAAACACATTGGATTATCCAATGTGTTTCTTTATGGTAATAAATTTAAAACGCCCAGTTACCTTTACGGAAGATAGGCTCATGTCTGCCATCAGCAGTAATACCGTCAATATCAAGCTCAGCTGATCCAATCATGAAGTCGTTGTGTGTAATACTAGCGTTTGCGCCGTTTTCAGCAAGTTCTTCTTTAGACATTGTTTTTCCGCCAACTAAGTTAAATGCGTAAGCATTTCCAATCGCAAGGTGGCAAGATGCATTTTCGTCAAATAGTGTATTGTAGAATAAAACATTTGTGTTTGAAATTGGTGAGTCATGAGGTACTAAAGCTACTTCCCCTAAGAAGTGAGAACCTTCATCTGTTTCTACTAAATGTTTTAAAGCTTCTTCACCAGCTTCAGCTTTATAGTCTACGATACGTCCGTTTTCAAATGTTAACGTGAAATTATCGATAATATTACCTGCAAATACTAACGGTTTTGTACTAGAAACTTGGCCGTTTACACCTGTTTTAAGTGGCATTGTAAATACTTCTTCAGTTGGAATATTAGCCATAAATGGTACGTTCTTTTCATTTAAGCTACCAGCACCAGCCCATACATGTTTTTCTGGAAGTTCGATTGTTAAATCTGTTCCAGGACCTGTATAGTGAAGAGCTTTATAATGCTTTTCGTTTAAGTAATCCACTTTTGTATGTAATGTTTCATCATGTTCTTTCCATGCTTCTACAGGATTTTCTAAATCAGCACGAGTAGCTTTGAAAATAGCATCCCATAACTTGGCTTCTTGTTCTTCTGGCGCTACGTCAGGGAATACTTTCGCAGCCCATTCTTTCGTAGGAACAGAAATGACACACCAGCTTACTTTATCTGCTTGTACGTAATCACGGTATACTTTCATTGCTTCTCCAGCTACTTTATGAGCTGTTGCGATACGCGATGGTTCTACACCTTTTAATAAATCAGGGTTTTCTGCATAGATAGACATAAATGCAGCGCCTTCTTTTGCTAATTCTTCACGAGCATGTGCTTTCCAAGATGGAAATTCAGCGAAAGCTTCTTCAGGAGCTAGATCGAATTTTAAGCGTGTTAACGTCTCATCATTCCAATCTACATATACGTGTTTTGCACCAGATTTATATGCTTTTTCTGTAACGAGGCGTACAAATTGTACAGCTTCAAGAGGTGCACTAATTGATAAAGTTTGTCCAGGTTGAATATTAACACCAACATTAACTGCAAGAGCAGCATATTTCTCTAACGTTTGTTCAAATGACATATGTATAATCTCCTTTAATTTGAAAGATTTCTTACTATATATAATACAAGAAAATTCTAAAAATATATATAAATATAAAGTAAAAAGAGAGCTCAAAATGTATTGAGCCCTTATATTTACTTAATTGAAGAAGCAAACTGCTCTACAGTCGTTGTATGGTGTATACGAACGCGCTTCATCTTTAACAATTCATCAGGTTCACCCTTCGTAATGAATTGCCCAGGCTTTGTCGTCGTCGCAAATTGATAATACTTCTTCGTTTCTGCAACAACCTTATCATCTACATGACCGAATGGATAAGCAATCGCGATAACAGGCTTACCTGTTATTTTTTCTAGCTTTTCTTTTGAACCTTTTAACTCTTCCTCATAGTTTGTAATTTTCGGTAAGTCTGCATGTGTTGCAGTATGAGATTGCACCGAGAAAATGCCGGAATCAACCATTTCTTTTATTTCAGAAGTAGACAATGCTCCTTCTATATCAACGTTATCAACAATCATATATTCTGTTGCTGCCGGTTTAAAAGTATCATCTTTTAGCTTTTGTAAAATGCGAAATGCATTCATATTATTTTTCATACCGTCATCAAATGTAACGAAAATCGGTTTATTTACTTTATTTATATCGCCCCAGCGTTCAAACGTTAAAAGCGTATAACCATTGTCCTTTAAATGTTTCATTTGTGCTTCAAAGTTAGCTGGTGATACGAATAAGTCTTTAATGCCTTGACCATGATAATCATCAATTGCGTGATACATAAGAACAGGAACCTTTTGTTCGAAAGTAATAGTAGATTTCGTAAGCGGGATTGTTTTCCCATCTCCTTTCATTCCTGTTGCTTCAATTTGGAACTCACCGCGTTTTCCTTCAAATTCCTTTATATCAAAAGGAAGTGTGAATTGTTTCTCTTTTTCTTTAGAAGAAAAAGATTTAGCACTTTCCTTGCCATCAGCTGTGCGCCAAATTTTATATTGTACTTCATTTAAAGAATCTTTTATGTCTGTAATATGAATACTTGTGTTTGTAGATTCGTGTGTAACTGAATTATATGAGATTTTACCTTGTTCTTGCACAGTCTCTTCTTGTTTCTTAATCCCTTGAGCCGTTTTCTCTTTTTTAGGTTCTGGACTTACATTGTTAGTATTACAGCCTGCTAGAATGGCAGACGTACATAAAGCAATTGCTGCGTATTTTCTCATGAAAATCACCTTCTATTGTGTAGTATGTTGCATATTTACATTAAAATCCCCACCGCTATAAGAGTGGTGGGGATATACCCTTGTTCATCATATCATTTGAAGAAAATGAGGGGAATATGATTTTTAGGAGGTTATTAATGTAATAGATTAGTGACTTTGAATAGATGTATTTTTTTGTTTCTTAT
>NZ_JBNLYC010000073.1:0-21926 GCF_050172015.1 Bacillus sp. GMa5/1
ATGACTGGAGGTAGTGTAATCTTTTGGGGGATTTTAATTTTCATCGGTTTAGTTTTCGATCAGCGTAATAATAAGAAAAAAGAAGGATAAAAAGTAAACGTTTACAAGTAAAATAGCAATTTTTCTTGCTTGCAGATTAATCTTATAAAGGAGTATACTGAATGACGGTAAGACTTATAGAAGGGGTAATGAAAATGAAGCTTGCAGGAAAAGTTGCTATCGTAACTGGCGGTGGCATCGGTATTGGACGTAATACAGCTCTTTTGTTGGCTAAACAAGGCGCAAAAGTTATTGTGACGGACATTGATCAAGAGAGTGGACAAACAACAGTGGAGGAAATTATGAATCTAGGCGGAGAGGCACTTTTTGTATCCTATGATATGGGAAAGCAAGGAGATTGGCAACGCGTTATTAGCATTACTTTGAATGCATTCAGTCGTATTGATATGCTTTTTCAAAATGCAGGTTTATATAAAATAGATTCTATTTTTTCTCGCCAACAAGAGAACGATTCCAATGTACTTTGTATTAATGACGTTTGGATAGAGATAAAACAATTAACGTCATCTTTTATGAAACAGCAAGAAGAAGTGGTGCTTAGTGATTTACCGATTTTCGGTATTATTAGCACAAAAGGACAATCATTTCATACAGTAGAAGCCCTAGTATAATAATAAAAACCGCCCTCAATATATGTGGACGGTTTTTTTGTATGTGTATAGTAAAGATAAATTTTTTAGCGAATACGTTGTTCAGTTTGGTTATCAAAGAAATGTGCTTTATTCATATCAAATGCTAATTTAATTTGATCACCAGGTGAAAATGTATGTCTTGCATCTACACGTGCTGCAAAATCTTGATTTCCAAGTTTCATATATAAAATGGATTCAGCACCTAATAATTCAGCGACTTCAATTTTTGTTGTGAAGGCAGTAGATTGCGAAGCTTCTAAAAATAGTAGTTCATCATGAATGTCCTCTGGGCGAATACCTAAAACAATTTCCTTATTTACATAGCCTTGTTCACGTAGCATCTTCATTTTTCCTTCAGATACTTTAATTTTTATAGTATTGTCTATAACGAAATCGGTTTCAGTCAATTTACCACGGAAGAAATTCATCGCTGGTGAGCCGATAAATCCACCCACGAAAATGTTTTCTGGCGTTTCGTATACTTCTTTTGGAGTTCCAATTTGTTGGATTTTTCCATCCTTCATAACGACAAGACGCGAAGCCATAGTCATTGCTTCTGTTTGGTCATGTGTTACATAAATTGTTGTTGTTCCAAGGCGATGATGTAGCTTAGAAATTTCTGAGCGCATTGCAACACGGAGTTTAGCATCTAAGTTTGATAATGGTTCATCCATTAAGAAAACTTTTGCATCTCGAACGATTGCTCTACCTAACGCAACACGTTGGCGCTGTCCACCTGATAATGCTTTCGGTTTTCTATCTAAATATTGTTCAAGTCCTAAAATTTTTGCTGCATCTTTCACACGACGATCGATTTCATCTTTTGGTATTTTTCGAAGTTTTAATCCAAATGCCATATTATCATATACACTCATATGTGGATAAAGAGCGTAGTTTTGGAATACCATAGCGATATCTCGATCTTTTGGAGGAACATCATTCATTAGTTTACCATCAATTGAAAACTCGCCTTTTGAAATATCTTCAAGTCCAGCTACCATTCGTAATGTTGTAGATTTTCCGCATCCAGAAGGACCGACAAATACAATAAATTCTTTATCTTGAATGTGTAAATTAAAATCAGTTACAGCTGTTACGTTATTATCATATATTTTATAAATGTTTTCTAATTTAAGTTCTGCCATGGTATTTCCCCCTAGAAATAATTATGCAAACGTTTTCTTTGAGTTCATTATAAACGAATAGATTCAAAAAATAAATAAAAAAATAAAACGTTTTCATTTATTGGAGATTTATTAGTGGTTTTCATATGTTTTCTTAGAAAAAGAACAATAAAAATTGTAAGCGCTATTTTAAATTGAGATAGAATCTGTTATCATTCATTAATGAAAACGTTTGCGCCTTAAAAAAGAGAAAAATGAATGATGAATGAAATGGGGTAGCATAATGGAAAAACAATGGTGGAAAGAAAGTGTAGTATATCAAATTTATCCTCGTAGCTTTATGGATAGTAATGGTGATGGTATAGGAGATCTTCAAGGGATTATTTCAAAGCTAGATTACTTAAAAGAGTTAGGGATTGATGTGATTTGGTTATCACCAGTCTATGAATCTCCAAATGATGATAATGGTTATGATATAAGCGATTATTGTAAAATTATGAACGAGTTCGGAACAATGGAAGATTGGGATGAGCTATTACATGAAATGCATGAACGTAATATGAAACTTATGATGGACTTAGTTGTTAATCATACTTCGGATGAACATAATTGGTTTATTGAATCACGTAAATCAAAAGATAATAAATATAGAGATTACTATATATGGCGCCCTGGAAAAGAAGGGAAAGAACCGAACAACTGGGGAGCTGCTTTTAGTGGATCTGCATGGCAGTATGATGAAATGACGGATGAATATTATTTACATCTGTTTTCTAAAAAACAGCCAGATTTAAATTGGGATAATGAAAAGGTAAGACAAGATGTTTATGAAATGATGAAGTTTTGGTTAGAAAAAGGAATTGATGGCTTCCGTATGGATGTTATTAATTTTATTTCTAAAGAAGAGGGATTACCAGCTGTTGAAAGAGAAGAAGAGGGGTATGTTTCAGGTCATAAGCATTTTATGAACGGTCCAAACATTCATAAATATTTACATGAAATGAATGAGGAAGTATTATCGCATTATGATATTATGACGGTTGGTGAAATGCCTGGTGTAACGACAGAAGAAGCGAAATTGTATACTGGAGAAGAACGAAAAGAGTTGCAAATGGTATTCCAATTTGAACATATGGATTTAGATTCAGGAGAAGGTGGAAAGTGGGATGTAAAACCATGCTCACTTCTTACTTTAAAAGAGAATTTAACAAAGTGGCAAAAAGCATTAGAGCATACCGGATGGAATAGCCTTTATTGGAATAATCATGATCAGCCTCGCGTTGTATCTCGTTTTGGTAATGATGGAATGTATCGCATTGAATCAGCAAAAATGTTAGCGACAGTTCTTCATATGATGAAAGGAACGCCATATATTTATCAAGGAGAGGAAATTGGAATGACGAACGTTCGATTCCAATCAATTGATGAATATCGAGATATTGAAACGTTAAATATGTATAAAGAAAAAGTGATAGACCATGGTGAAGATATAGAAAAAGTAATGGAATCTATTTATATAAAGGGTCGTGATAATGCTAGAACTCCGATGCAGTGGAATAATCAGAATCACGCTGGATTTACAAAAGGTGAACCTTGGATTACTGTAAATCCTAACTATAAAGAGATTAATGTGAAACAAGCAATCCAAGATGAAGGTTCAATTTTTTATTACTATAAGAAATTAATTGAACTACGCAAAAATAATGAAATAGTTGTGTATGGATCATATGATTTAATATTAGATAATGACCCTTCTATTTTTGCTTATGTAAGAACATATGGAGATGAAAAACTACTTGTCATTGCAAACTTTACTGCGGATGAAAGTGTATTTGAAATGCCTAAGGATATTAGTTATAGTGAATCAGAGTTATTTATACACAATTACGATGTAGAAATCGGATCAATAGATAACATTCCATTACGTCCGTATGAAGCGATAGTGTTCAAATTGAAATAAGAAAAAGCCTTATGCCATTTCGAACTTGGCATAAGGCTTTTTTGGATTACCATTTTAATATGGAGAATCCATATGGAGGAAGTGTAACTTGTAATACACTTGCTTCCGCTGAAAATTCTTCGTTTGTATAAATGTTAATTATTTTCTTACCAGTAACATGAAGAGGGAGTGAAACTGTAACTTCACTATTAGTAGGGTTTAAAACGAAAAAGATAGTTTCATCCTCATATGTTTTCGTATAAGAAATATAATTATGTTCATCATTTGCTTCGATGAATTGAAAAGTACCATGTCCTCCAAATGCTTTATGTTGTTTACGTAATAAAATCAATGTTTGTATATGGGTAAATAATGCATGATCTTGTTCTTTAGTATCCCAAATCATACATTTACGGCAATCAGGGTCCATGCCGCCATCCATACCAATTTCATCCCCGTAATAAATACAAGGAGAGCCGATGAAAGAAAGATGGAATACATAGAGCAATTTCAACTTATTTTTATCTCCGTTGCATGTTGTTAAAATTCTTGGAGTATCATGGCTGTCTAATAAATGAAATGCTGCTTCATTTACATTCATAGAGTAGGAATGTAGAGATTCTGTAATTTGCTTCATGAATTCACTTGCTTTAATGGAATCGTTAGCAAAGTAAGAAAGTAGAGCATTTGTAACAGGATAGCTCATGACAGCATCAAATTGATCGCCTTGTAGCCACGGAAGGGCATCGTGCCAAATTTCTCCCAAAATATATACTTCAGGATTTAGTGTCTTTATTTCAGTTCGGAATTCTCTCCAAAAGTTGTGATCGACTTCATTGGCGACATCAAGGCGCCAGCCATCTATATTGAATTCTCGTACCCAATAACGTCCTACTTCAAGTAAGTATTCTTTTACATCGGGATGAGCTGTATTTAATTTAGGCATATACGGTGTAAAGGCGAAAGTATCATAATTTGGAAGTGGTTCGGTTATAATCGGAAATTCATGAATGTGGAACCACTCTTTATATGCGGACTTCTCACCATTCTCTAGTACGTCTTGAAATTTCTCGAAAAAGTATCCACTATGATTAAACACAGCATCGAGCATTACTTTTATACCGTGCTTATGACATTCTTCAACGAGCTCTTTAAAGGTTTCTTTCGTCCCAAATTGTGGGTCAATTTCCATATAGTCAATTGTGTCATATTTATGGTTTGAATGAGCTTTGAAAATAGGTGTGAAATATATTCCGGAAATGCCAAGCTTAACAAGGTAATCAAGGTTTTGAATAACACCAGAAAAATCTCCGCCGAAAAAATTAGTTGGAGTTGGATTCGCACTTCCCCAAGGAAGGGTGTTTTCTGGATTCAGCGTACTATCGCCATTAGCGAATCGCTCAGGGAAAATCTGATACCAAATGGTGTCTTTAATCCAAGATGGTGCTTTGAATACATCATCTGCATGAATAAATGGAAAACAGAAAAAGTTACCAACATCATCATTTGGAATGCTAGAAAAGAATCCTCGCTCTGCATAAATAAGAGTGTCTGTTTCAGATTTTAATTCAAACCCATAACGTAAGCGCTTAAATTTTGGTTCAATTGCAATGGACCAATAATCAAATAATGCAGTAGAACCCGTTTTTTTCATGGGTGTACTTGCTGATATCCATTTCCCGTCTTTCCATTCGTAAGGATCACCGTAAATAAGATCGGCGCTTTGAATATCATCTCTCTTAGTACGTACTCGGATGTGAATTGTTTGTTCATCATAAGCGTATGCATAATTATCTTTCGGCCTATGATAAATGGCTTCTTTAAACATATAGAAAATCCCCCTTCAATATCTCTATACATAGTATTCCCTTAAGTGTAATAATAAAGCCTGTATTGCAAACGATTGCCTTTCTCGTAGCTTTAATATTGCTTATAAGAGTAGTATTCATTTTATATAAAGTCAATGTATAAAGAGTATAATGACATAATTTTTAAATTAATATTTGCAAAATGAATAAAAGAATGTATAATGATAGACAAATAGCGCAAACGTTTTCATAGATTGAGATATTGTTTGCGCTTCAATTAAACTATTAAATGCAAACGTTTTCAGTTACTGAGGTACATAGACAATTTAGGGAGGTTTTTGGGATGAAGAAAGCATTATCATTATTAACGGTTTCAGCATTATCTATTGGTATGTTATCTGCATGTGGACCGAAAGATTCAGGGAAAAAAGAGGAAAGTAAAGCGAAAAAAGACTATGATCTTCTTGTTTGGGAAGATGATAAAAAAGGTGTTGGTTTAGAACCAGCAGTGAAAAGCTTTGAGGAAAAATATAAAGTAAAAGTAAAAGTTGTTGAAATGCAAATGACAGATCAAGTGAAGAAGTTACGCCTTGATGGGCCAGCGGGGACTGGACCAGATGTTGTAACATTGCCACACGATCAAATCGGAAATGCAGTAACAGAAGGTTTACTTTCTGAAGTGAAAGCAGATGATGCTGTAAAGAGTAAATTTACTAATTCATCAATAGAAGCACAGACATATAATGGAAAATTATATGGTTTACCAAAAGCAATTGAGACACCAGTCTTTATTTACAATAAAAAACTAATGCCAAAAGCGCCAGAAACGATGGACGAGCTGTTTAACTTCTCAAAAGAATTTACGAAAGATGGCAAGTACGGATTTTTAGCATTAGGAGATAACTTCTACTTTGCTAATGCATTCATGGCAGGTATGGGCGGTTATGTATTTGGTGAAAAAGATGGAAAGCCAAATGCAAGTGATGTTGGATTAAATAATAGTGGAGCAGTACAAGGTGCTGAATATCTTCAAAAATGGTACAAGGAAAAATTATTCCCAAAAGGTATTATCGGTGAATCAGGTGGGCCTGCTGCTGATGGACTATTCAATGAAGGAAAAGCAGCTTCTATCATGAATGGCCCATGGGCGTTCCAAGCAATGGAAAAGAACGGGATTGATTATGGCGTTGCTCCAATGCCGAAATTACCAAATGGTCAACCAATGAAAACGTTTGTTGGGGTTAAAGGATGGCATGTAACAAGTTTCTCTAAACAAAATGATTTAGCTACAAAATTCACTGAGTGGGTAACAAATGAAGAAAACGCAAAAATTCGATTTGAGAAAACAAAAGAAATTCCTCCAGTAAAATCAGTAATGGAAGATCCAATTATTAAAGATAACGAAGCTGCAAAAGCAGTTGCAACGCAATCTGAAAATGGAATTCCAATGCCAAACATTCCAGAAATGCAAGAAGTTTGGAAACCAGCTGGAGATGCGCTTCAATTAGTTGTTACAGATAAAGAGGCACCAAAAGCGGCGCTTGATAGTGCAGTGAAACAAATTAAAGGTAATATTGAGGCAAATCATAACAAGAAAAAATAAGGTGAAATTCGTGCCTCTAATATGAGAGGCACGAATTCTCTCCCTTCCATGTAGGAAGAAAAAAGGGGGAAGGAACATGCAAACATCTATGGAACCAGCAAATGGGTTAAACCATTCAAAGCATAGGAAAATGGCAACCATGTTATCAATCATTCCAGGCGTGGGCCAAATGTATAATAAACAATTTGTAAAAGGTCTTATTTTTCTAGTATTAACAGGTTCTTTTATTGTAGCCTTTGCTGATTTATTAAATATGGGATTATGGGGTATTGTAACGCTTGGTACAGAAGTTCCACGTGACCATTCTGTCTTTCTATTAGTAGAAGGAATCTTGGCCCTTATCGTTATCGCTTTTGGGCTAGGCATATATGCATTTAACTTATATGATGCATACCAAAATGGAAAGAAACGTGATAGCGGAACACCGTTAAATTCTGTAAAAGAGCAATATCGTAATTTGTTAGATCAAGGTTTTCCTTATTTAATGGTTTCACCAGGTTTTCTACTACTTATCTTTGTGGTCGTATTTCCAATCATCTTCGTAATTTTAATTGGATTTACAAACTATGATTTATATCATTCTCCTCCAGCTAAATTAGTAGATTGGGTGGGCTTTAAAAACTTTATTGATATTTTCACTTTACCGATGTGGAGAGAGACATTTGTAAGTGTATTCTCTTGGACTGTCATTTGGACATTCGTTGCAACAACATTACAAGTTGCACTTGGTATTTTCTTAGCGATTATCGTAAATCAGCCTGGTATTAAAGGAAAGGCGATTATTCGAACAATCTTCATTTTACCGTGGGCGGTTCCAGCATTCGTATCTATTCTTGTTTTCTCTGGTATGTTTAATGAAACATTCGGAGCGATTAACAATCAAGTATTAGCTTTATTCGGAATTGAAAAGATTGCTTGGATGACAGATCCATTTTGGGCGAAGATTGCTTTAATTATGATTCAAACGTGGCTTGGGTTCCCGTTTATCTTTGCGATGACAACAGGTATACTGCAATCGATTCCGGGAGAATTATATGAAGCGGCTACAGTAGATGGAGCGACAGCTTGGCAACAGTTTCGTAAAATTACATTGCCACTTGTGTTATATGCAACAGCACCAATATTAATTACGCAATATACGTTTAACTTTAATAACTTTAGTATCATCTATCTATTTAATGGTGGAGGTCCTGCTGTAGCTGGACAAGACGCAGGTGGAACGGATATTTTAATTTCATGGATTTATAAGTTAACGATGACTTCAGCGCAGTACGGAAAAGCAGCAGCTCTTACAATGATATTATCGTTAATTGTTATTACAGTTGCGTTATGGCAATTTAAGAGAACAAAATCATTCCAAGAAGAGGATATGATGTAAATGAATATTAAAAGACAGAAGATGTTACGTCTCTCATTAAGTTATTTAGTTATTTTCGTAATGTGTGCCATCATTTTCTATCCGTTATTATGGATTATTGGCTCATCGTTTAATCCAGGTGATAGTTTATCTGGATCAAGTATTATTCCACAAAATGCAACGTTAGATCATTATCGTAAGTTATTAGATCTAGAGAATAGTAATTACTTACTATGGTATAAAAACACATTAAAAGTAAGTGTTTTAACGATGATTTTCTCAGTGTTAGCAATTAGTTTTACCGCTTATGCATTTTCGAGATATCGTTTTGTTGGAAGAAAAAATGGTTTATTAACATTTTTAATTCTGCAAATGATTCCAAACTTTGCAGCGTTAATTGCTTTATACGTATTAGCTCAATTAACAGGATTAATTGATACACACCTTGCATTAATTTTAATTTATGTAGGCGGGGCTATTCCGATGAATACATGGCTTATGAAAGGGTATTTTGATACGATTCCGAAAGAACTGGATGAATCAGCTCGAATGGATGGAGCAGGACATTTTCGTATTTTTTGGCAAATCATTATGCCACTTGCAAAGCCAATCGTAGCGGTTGTAGCGTTATTTACTTTCATTGGTCCATTTACAGATTTCATTTTAGCGAGTATTATTTTGCGAACACCAGAAAATTATACTTTAGCAGTTGGATTATATGAAATGGTTGCGAAGAAATTCGGTAATGAATTTACAACGTTTGCAGCGGGTTCTGTGTTAATTGCGATCCCAATTTCAATTTTATTCCTATCACTACAAAAATACTTTATTTCTGGTTTAACAGCTGGAGGTACAAAAGGATGAAAAATGGGACATTACGTCCCATTTTTCTTTTCATCTCCCTATAAATAAGTTTATAGGGAGATGAAAAGAGATTTGACATCACATGTGAAAAGAAGTGAAATAAATAGTATATTATAGTATAGGAAAAAATAGCTATATCCCTTACAATACATGAAGAGGGAGAATAGGATTAGTTTTGCAAGATATAAGAAATGAAAGTTTATGACTTGCAATGAGTGCGAGATAAAATATATGAAAAATGGCAGAGAAATGAGAGGAGGGGGATTTTTATGACAGTTACAATTAAAGATGTGGCGAAGCAAGCGAATGTTGCACCATCAACAGTTTCTCGTGTAATTGCTGATAATCCAAGTATAAGTGAAAAGACAAAGCGCCGTGTTAGGAAAGTGATGAGTGAATTAGGGTATCATCCCAATTTAAATGCGAGAAATCTTGCGAACCAAACGACGAAAACACTTGGTCTTGTTATGCCAAGTTCTGCAAGTAAAGCTTTTCAAAATCCATTTTTCCCGGAAGTTATAAGAGGGATTAGTTCATTTGCACACGTAGAAGGTTATGCGCTTTACATGTCGACAGGTGAAACGGAAGAAGAAATTTTTAATGGTGTCGTAAAGATGGTACAGGGACGCCAAATTGGTGGCATTATTCTTTTATATTCAAGGGAGAATGATCGGATTATTCAATATTTACATGAACAAAATTTCCCGTTTGTTTTAATAGGAAAACCATATGATCGAAAAGATGAAATTACATATGTAGATAATGACAATTATACAGCTGCAAGAGAAGTGGCAGAATATTTAATTTCATTAGGGCATAAGCAAATCGCGTTCATTGGTGGTGGATCAGATTTACTTGTAACGAGAGATCGTTTAGCTGGTATGAGTGATGCCTTGAAATTAGCAGACATTGTATTACCAAAAGAATATATTTTACATTTTGATTTTTCGAGGGAAAGTGGTCAACAAGCTGTTGAGGAATTAATGGGACTGCAGCAACCGCCAACGGCAATTATGGCAACGGATGACTTAATTGGACTTGGTGTGTTAAGTGCTCTTTCTAAAAAAGGATTCGTTGTACCGAAAGATGTTTCTATTGTAAGCTTTAATAATGCTTTATTATCAGAAATTGCGAGCCCTCCACTTTCGACAGTTGATGTGAATATTTATCAGCTAGGATATGAGGCAGCAAAAGCTTTAGTTGATAAAGTAGAGAATGCAGAATCCACTGCAAAGTGTATCATTATTCCTCATAAATTACTAAAACGTCAAACTTGTGATCATTATGCATAAAAAAGCTAAGAGTTTAACTCTTAGCTTTTTTCATTAGAAAGGCTTCTAATCGGTCGCAGCCTTCTTTTAAAGTTTCGATACTATACGCATAGGACAAGCGAAGGTAGCCTTCACCGTATTCAGAGAATGCTGTTCCAGGAACTACAGCTAGTCCCGCTTCTTTGACAAGATCAAGTGCAAAATCAAATGATGAAGATGTCAAATGACCAACATATGGGAATAAGTAAAATGCACCTGTGGGCTTTTCAACTGTTAATCCCATTTGAGTGAGTCTATTATATACGTAATCACGGCGTTTTTTATATTGGTGGCGCATCATTTTTGGTGCGTCTTTAGCTGCTGTTAATGCTTCAATTGCAGCGTATTGAGCGATTGAAGTAGCACACGTTACATTGTATTGATGAACTTTTAATATGTGTCCTGCTAAATAACTTGGTGCAAATAAAAGTCCAACACGCCAGCCAGTCATAGAATGTGATTTAGATAAACCGTTAATGACAATTGTTTTTTCACGCATTTCTGGGAAATGAGCGATAGATGTATGCTTTTGTTCATATACAAGCTCGCTATAAATTTCATCTGAAAGGACGAAAATATTTTTATCTTTTAAAACATCTACAATATCTTTTAGCTCTTCTGTTGATAAAGTTACACCGGTTGGGTTAGAAGGATACGGTAGTACGATACATCTTGTTTTTTCTGTAATAGCATTTTTAAGCGCTTCAGCTGTTAAACGAAATCCAGTTTCACGAACATCTACAAAAATAGGCGTTGCACCGCATAATCGAATAATAGGTTCGTAGCCTGGATAAATAGGAGCAGGTAAAATTACTTCTGTTCCTGGCTCTAAAATCGTTCGGAATGCAACATCAATTGCTTCGCTAGCACCGATTGTAACGATGGTTTCGTTTTCAGGTGAATAATGTAAATCGTAGTTATCTTTTACGAAGTTACAAGCTGCCTTACGTAATTCTAGTAAACCAGCGTTATGTGTATAGCTTGTATAGTTTTCTGTAATAGCCCGTTTAGCCGCTTCTTTCACGAGAGAAGGTGTAGGGAAATCGGGTTGTCCAATTGTTAAAGAAATCAAATTATCATAGTTTTGAATCATGTTAGAGAACTGACGGATTCCAGAAATTTGGATGTCCTTCACTCTAGGGTTAATGAATTGTTCCATTGTATCTCCCTTTCTTCCGTTTGAAAATTAAGTTCATTTTATCATATTTTCTATGATTACGCTTTGTATATGTTATTTAGAAAGAGAGAGAAAAGAGAAAAAAAGCCGCTATAAGCGACTTTTTAATATCCGTATTCCCAATCTATTTCATCTTCATTCCAGAGTACAGAGGATACCTTGCCAAGGTGAACGACTGATTCGTTTACAGCACATGTGCAGTTTTCATCTCCCGCTTTATGCTGTAACTCTTCATATACTGATTTTTCAACATTTTCTAGAACAACCAAATTTTCTTCTTTTAAAACAAGCGTAGTACCCGCCATATTTATCTTCCTCCTACTAAAGTAATGATCACTTATTTGTAAACATAGATAGTATGGATTATATGCTGTATTTTGCTATAATTGTCCGTCTAAAAAAGTATTTTTATATTTTCTTTGTAATCCGTATTCATTGTATACTGCACGAAGGAAATTTGGTACAGGGTTTACAATCATTTCGAAAATCTGTAACAATTATTATGAGTTGTTAACAAAGAATTAACAAATATGTTAAGAAAAATCAAAATTTTAAAACAAATACACCTATAAAATGATATAATCATATCAAAATACATATAGGGGATGAGAGGTTATGGAGCTTATCCGTGATTTATTGATTCAAATTGCCATCATAATTTTGCCACTATTTTTATATGAAGCGATTCGTTTAAATCGCTATCAAGAAATGCCTCCGAAGCCAAATCGTTACTTTATTATGTTTTTATCTAGCGTTACGCTCGTTCTCTCTATGACATACTCTATTTGTTTTGGCAATGTGTGTGGGTATAACTTTCACCCCATTCCAATTGTCAGTGGTTTTTTATATGGTGGGATTGTTGGTTTAATCCCAGCGGTTATTTTTGTTGCATATGAATGGTTACTAAAGGGAATGAGCTTTCTTCCAGTTTTAGAAGTAATATTTCTATTGATAGTTCCGCTATTTTTATCAAAGAAATGGTCTCTTTTTTCAAGGGATAAGAAATTAATTTTAGCATTTATGATTTCATCATTTTATGTGCTTGTTTCTTTAGTATTAGGCATGATTAATGTTCTTTTGGAAACAGGATTTACACCGTATATTTCGCAAATATATAGCGGATTTATATTTGCCTCGCTTATCATGGTCATGACAATGGTATTTCAGGTGTATTTAACTGAATATTTAAATGAAAATGCATTGCTACGTACAGAGATGCAAAAATCAGAAAAGCTTAATATTGTAAGTGAGTTAGCAGCAAGTGTGGCACATGAAGTTCGAAATCCACTAACTGTTGTTCGTGGATTTATCCAATTGCTAGAAAGTACGGAAGATGTGAAGAATAAGGATTATATGCGTCTTGTATTAGCTGAATTGGATCGGGCGGAACAAATTATTTCAGATTACTTAAATTTAGCAAGGCCGCAAATTGAGAAAAAAGAACACATTTGTTTATCAGCCCAATTAATAGAAATGACCACTCTTATGTCGTCATTTGCAGCGATGCAAGGTGTATATTTACAAGTTGAAATTTCAGAAAGCCTTTATACGATTGGTGATAAGACAAAATTGAAGCAAGCTATTATGAATGTTGTTAAAAATGGTATTGAAGCAATTCAAGGAAATAAAGGATATTTAAAAGTAACAGCTATTCAAAAAGATGAAACAATCATAATAAGAGTTAAAGATAGTGGTGTTGGTATGACGAAAGAACAGTTAGCAAGGCTTGGGCAACCATATTATTCTTTAAAAGAAAAAGGGACAGGATTAGGACTTATGGTAACATTTAGTATTTTACAAGCGCATAATGGTACATTGGAATATAAGAGTGAAAGTGGAAAAGGCACTGAAGCAATTATTATATTACCAGCTGTACAAAATAAGGAATAAAAGTTACCGATGAAAGGTAACTTTTTAATTTATATTGTTTATTCATTTGTTTTTTCTTGTTTTGCTCGGCTAAATAAACTTTTAAATGATTGAAAGAAGCTTTGCTCTTTTGAGGCAGCAACCATTCTTTTTGTTTCTTGAATTTCTCGAATAACTTGCATAAGCTGTGCATCACGGTTACTGTCTTTGTTATAAATTTGACTAACAAGTTTATTCATTTTTTCTTCCTGTTTGGATTCTCGTTTATACATATGATTCATTAATAAGTCCATCTTTTCTTTTTGCAGTGCATCTGTTTGAGCGGCGTGATCGACTAACTCTTGAAGCATTTTTTCTTGAGAGCCTTCTTTTACATAAACTTGTTGCATCAATTCGTCTAGTTTCTCATCCTTTAAACGATTTTGTGTAATTAGAGTAGAATTTTGATGAATAATTGCTTCATTTAATTGAGCTAGCATTTCAAGTTTTAACATGAACTCCTCAAAGTTACGCCCATCTTCTTTTTCTTTCGTTTGTATCTCTTGCTTATCTTGTATAACTGGTACAGGTGGGGCCTCTTTTTCTTTTAAAATAATCGGTATCGTTTCTGAAATATCTTCTTGTAATGTAGCAGCTCTTTCGTGTATAGATTTCAATAGTTTTAAATCATCAAGTTTATAAATACGAGCATCAGCTGTTTTGGAAATCATATAACCATGTTCCTCTAACAGCTGACTATATTTGCGAACTATATGTTTTGGGATGCCTGTTTTATTCGTGACATCTTTCGTTTTATAGGTAGCTTCCATCATATTTCCTCCCCAAAAAGTATCGTATATATCATTTCAATCTTTTATGAGGACTTCCTTTGAAAAAGAATGTCGGAAGGCTATTAGTTTTCTACAGCATTAGTGAAAAAATGAAAATTTTTGGCGGAATGGCAAGGAATAACTAAAATAATGTCTGAAAACATATACAGGAGAAGTTTGTTATAATAACGGAGGAAAAGAAACTGGTAGAAACATGGAGGTATACATGAAGCAATTAAAAGGTATTATCATTTCAATTATCGCAATTCTGTCTATTTTAGTAGCAGTTTATGAAGTACTTGTGCCAGAGGAAACAAGTGTAAAGAAAACGAATACGTATGATCAAGTGTTAGAATTTCCGAAAGAACGTTATCCAGAGACAGGAAAACATATTACGGATGCTATAAAAGAAGGGCATTCAGAAGTTTGTACAATCGATCGTGGTGGTGCTGCAGATAGAAGGAAATTGTCGTTAGCACCATATCCATCAAAAAAAGGGTATGATCGTGATGAATGGCCAATGGCGATGTGCAAGGAAGGCGGAAAAGGAGCACATATTGAATATATAAGTCCGGCGGATAACCGTGGAGCAGGCTCTTGGGTAGGGAATAAGTTAGATAAATACCCAGATGGTACGCGAGTAAAATTTGAAGTGAAGTAGTAGTTGTATATTTCATAATGAAGGAGAAGGGGAACTATGGAGTTAACGATTTCTTATTCGCAATTAATGTTGATGAACTATGACGGTGAGCAGCCTTATGTAGATTGGACTGATGAAGATTTTGAAAGAGGTTATGCTAAGGCAGATGGAACTGTTATTTTTGAAGCACTTTCTGATTATACTTGTGAAGTGAAAGTGACCCCAGGGAAACATATTGAAAAAGAAGAAGTAGTTAGAACGATTACGGTTCCTTTTACAGTTGAAAATGAAAGTATCGTTATAACGAGTATTCTTTCTAATAAATTTCAAATACCTATTCCAAATGGTGAGTATACAGTTGTATTACAAGCAATTCCTCTTGAAGAGCCAACGGATGATGAATTATATAAAATACAATATGAATTCTTTTTTGAAAGTAAAGAATAAAAAATGGGTTATCCTGAGAAAAGGATAACCCATTTTTGTTATGCGTTTGTTTTTAAAAGGGAACGAGCATCTTTCGCTGCTTGCACCATATGTTCTAAAGCTGGAATAACTTCTTCTGTTCTTCTCGTTTTTAAACCACAATCGGGGTTAATCCAGAAATATTTAGGATCACATACTTCTAAAGATTGTTCTACGATTTTATACATTTCATCTTTACTCGGTACACGTGGGCTATGAATATCATATACACCTAGGCCAATGCCTTTTTCATATGTTGTATGTTTTAATGTATCAATAAATTCTCCGTGACTTCTTGATGTTTCGATAGAAATTACATCTGCATCTAATGCGCGAATCGCGTCAACAATATCTTCGAAGTTACTGTAACACATATGAGTATGAATTTGTGTTTCATTTGCTACAGAAGAAGTTGCTAAAAGGAAGGATTGTACTGCCCATGTAATATAAGCATCCCAATCTTTTTCTTTTAGTGGCATTCCTTCACGAAGTGCGGGCTCATCGACTTGGATTACTCTAATTCCAGAAGATTCAAGTAGTTCAATTTCGTGACGAAGAGCTAGTGCAATTTGATACGAAACTTCTTTTCTTGGAATATCATTTCGAACGAAGGACCAATTTAAAATTGTAACAGGTCCGGTTAACATTCCTTTTACAACTTTCTCTGTTAAGCTTTGTGCATAAACTGTTTCCTTAATAGTCATGCCGTTAATAAAGGCTACATCACCATAAATAACAGGTGGTTTTACGCAGCGGGAACCGTATGATTGTACCCAACCGTTTTTAGTGAATGAGAAACCAGCAAGGCGCTCACCAAAATATTCGACCATGTCAGTTCTTTCAAATTCACCATGTACAAGTACATCAAGCCCAATTTCTTCTTGGTAACGAATCCATTTTTCTGTCTCTTTTTCAATAAATTGTTCATATTGGTCATTTGAAATAACACCGTTACGCCATTCTTTTCGCGTTTGACGAACTTCAGTTGTTTGCGGGAAGCTACCAATAGTCGTTGTTGGTAATAGCGGTAACTCTAGAGCAACTTGTTGTAATTCGTATCGTTTTTCAAATGGAAGAGGACGTGAAAAATCTTCTTCTTTTAGTGCTGTTCGTGCTGCTTTGACATCTTCTCGGTTACGTGCAGCAGATGAACGAATTGTATGATGTACGTTTCGATATGTTTCCAGCTCATTACTAATGCTTTCTGTACCTTGAGTGAGAGCGGAATGAATAAGAACTAACTCTTCTAATTTTTGATTTGCAAATGCTAACGCATCAAACAGCTCAGTCGATAAGTGGGTTTCTTCTGTTTTATCGATTGGTGTATGCAATAAGCTACAAGAAGGCTGAACGATGATATCTTTCGTTTGGACTTGTTTTTGTAACGTTGTAAATAACTCAAGAACTTCATCAAGGTCAGCTCTCCAAATGTTACGGCCATCTATACAACCGACAGCTAAAGTTTTATCAGCTGGGAATCCATATTTTGAAATAGCATTTAGATTACCTTCTTTACCATGAATGAAATCTAATCCAATACCGGATACCGGGAATGTAATAATTTCTTCATAGTTTTCTTCTACGCTATCAAAATATGTTTGTAAAAGAAGAGTCGCATTTGGAACTTCTTTACGAATAGCTTCATAAATTTCTTTTGCTTGTTGAACTTCTTTTTTAGTTAAAGAAGCGAAAATCGGTTCATCAACTTGAATGGCTTGTGCCCCAGCTGCATGTAGTTCTGAAAGCAGTTGTACGTAAGGTGCAACTAACTGTTTTAAAATGTTAGGAAATTGTTCTTGTGTATAGCCTTTAGCTAATTTTAAGAAAGTATATGGTCCTAAAATAACAGGCTTTCCATCTACTCCTAATTCTTGTTTTGCCTCTTCGTATAAGCGAAGTGGGCGATTATCTTTTAAAGAGATTTGTAATCCCTCTTCATATTCAGGAACGATATAGTGATAGTTTGTGTTAAACCATTTTGTCATTTCGGAAGCTACGTGATCTTTAGAGCCACGCGCCATTGCGAAATATACATCAAGGTAAGATGTAAACTCAGAAAAACGTGATGGAATAAATCCTAGCATATAGGCAGTATCCAAAACGTGATCATAATATGTAAAGTCGCCAATTGGAATGAGTTCAATCCCTTTTTCTTGCTGTACTTTTACGTGTTGAAGGCGAATTTCTTTCATTGTTGTTAAAAATTGTTCTTCATCGATTTTATTGGACCAAAAAGCTTCCAATGTTTTTTTCCACTCTCGTTGTAGTCCGATACGTGGATAACCTAAGTTACTTGTTTGAATTGCCATTTTAAATTCCTCCCTAATTGAAAGTAAGCATTTCCGTTTACTAGGAAATACCTATAACAAAAAGTACAAAGACATAGAAAATAAGCCTTCCTTTTTGTTTTAACACCTCATCATCATCCGTGAATCTATCAGTGTTGTTAAAACAGGCAGGTCTCCTGACTTATGCTTCATATAATTTCTTTCACCTTCCCGTTTTCACAGTGGCACCAAAAAGAAATCTCAGCATTTACAGTGGCGGGACCGTGTTGGAGTTTCACCAAGCTTCCCTTTTAAACACGAAACGAAACTTTCGTGTACCTATTTTCCTTTTGAAAGGAATTTAACAAGCGATATGATATTGAAACAAATTCTAACACAATTTTTGGAATTTTGTCTACTGTTTTGAAATAAGAAAATTCAAAAGTTTTTATTTCTTATTATTATGACTTTTCATCCTGGATTAACTAATAATATTACAGTATAAAAAGGAAATTGAGCTATGAAAGAAGTAGGGATGCCTTCTTTCATAGCTCAATTTTCATCTATAGCAACTTCTGAAAGTCGGCCTGCTATAGCATCTTTAAGGAGGGTGTTTAGCCATTGTAATTCAACTGTAATATGCTCAATTACACTTTGCAAAATATATAGTTGTGCACGTGGAACCTTTCCTTTATTACAATCATATATCGTTTGCATAGTATGTAAATATTGAAGAGTATCGTTTTTCTTTTTTTCTAAAATAGGAACTAATTCGTGATCATTGCTAAAGTGAGCGAAAGATAAGGCCGAATAAATAGGTTTATATATTTGGTTTTTGGCTTCGAATTGTTTTAATAGTAAAGTGTGGAATAGTTTTTTGCCTTCTTCTGTTATATGAAAAATCGTTTTGTCAGGTCGATTTGTGTCTCTAATTACATTTGTAATATGAATTGCGCCTTGCTTTTCTAATTGCTCGAAGGCGTAATAAAGTGATCCTTTAGCATATTTAATGTAACAATCCATTTGTCGTTCTTTCATAATATGCTGCACTTCATATGGATGTTTATCTCCTTCGAGTAGCAAGCCGAGAATGACTAATTTCATGCTCATGCTGTCTCAACTCCTGTATATAAAAACTTTATCTAGTAAGATCCCCACCCAAAAATTCAGCGGAAGCAAAGAAGTTAGGTGGGGATTAACTGCCCGTAAAAGCCCGATTGGTGAGGGCTAATAATCAGTGGGGGATGAACACCCCCCCACTGATTAAAGTTTCACTTTATACATATTATAAACGGCATATCCTTTTTCATAAAGGAATATGCCGCTTCTTTTTTATATTAACTAACTTGCTTTTGTTTTTCTTTCTTTTTAGGGCCTGTAAAGAGGCGTTCATTTCCCATAAGTAAAATACAAATAATACTTAGTACAGCCGGGATGAGTGCCCAGAAGAATGTATTCGCAATAGATGTAGCGAGAGCTTCTTTAATACCCGCTAATATTTCAGCAGGAATTTTTGCGGTAGCGCCTGGTGATAATAAGAAACTTGTGTCTCCGCCTTTTGGAGCTAATTTTGCTAGTTCAGGGGGAAATACAGAGTTTAGTTTATCTGTAAAAATATGATTTTGAATTGTACCGAAAATCGTTACACCAAGAGTCATACCGAGTGATCGGAAGAATGAGTTTGTTGATGTCGCCGAACCACGGTCCCGCATTTCCAACTTGTGAATAGAAGACATACTTAATACTGAGAATGAGAAACCAACACCAAGCCCAGCGAGAATCATAAATAGTGTTACGAGTAAACGAGGTGTGTCCATTGTTAAAGTACTTAATAAATAAATACCAAGAACGAAGAAGAAACCAGATACCATCATAATGTTACGATAGCTTGTTCGAGACGCTAATTGTCCTCCGGTTTGACTTCCAATTACAGAACCAACCATCATTGGTGTTAAAATTAATCCAGCATTAGAGGCGGAACCTCCAAGAACGCCTTGAATGAAGATTGGAATATAAACTGTACAGATAATAAAAGCGGCACCATAGAAAAAGGCAACTCCTTGACTAGCTGCGAATAAAGGTTTTTTAAATAGATGGAACGAAATAATAGGCTCGGTTGCTTTTCGTTCTACAAAGAAGAAAATAATAAGCGTAATAACTACTGTTGTAAATAAGCCAATAATTACAGTAGAATTCCAGGCATATTCTTTACCACCAAGTTCTAATACGAACATTAAGCAAACGATACTTATGACAAGTGTAATAGCACCAGCCCAATCAATTTTTTGTTTTCTAAATCCTAGAGACTCACTGTAGTATTTAGTAATGAAGAAAAAGGAGATAAGTCCTAATGGAATATTAATATAGAAGACCCAATGCCAACTTATGTAGTCAGTAATATAAGCACCTAATAAAGGACCGAATACACTAGATGTCCCAAAAACAGCACCAAATAGCCCTGTCATCTTCCCGCGTTTTTCTGGTGGGAAGATATCATACATAATTGTGAAGGCGATAGGCATAAGGGCACCACCACCGATACCTTGAATAGCTCTATAAATACTTAATTGCTCAATACTTGAAGCTGTTCCGCAAAGAGCAGAACCGAATAAGAAAAGAATGAGGCCCCCAATATAAAAACGTTTCCGCCCGTACATATCAGAAAGTTTCCCGAAGATAGGCATCCCTGCCATTGTTGCTACCATATAAGCTGATGTGACCCAAACAAACTTATCAAATCCTCCTAGGTCTCCAACGATTGTTGCCATTGCGGTTGCAACGATTGTATTATCCATTGCGGCCATTAATATACCAAGCAGTAAACCAGCAACAACAAATTTTGTCTTGTTGGCTTCTTTTTTTAATGGTTGAGTTTCCAAATATAACCCTCCTTTAGAAATAAGTAAACTATATTAAGTTTTGAGTGCAGTGGATAAAAAATCTAAATGTATAGTTGATTTTAATTTCTTTTCCATAAGTGCACTAATATGCCATAAAGAATATTATAGTCAAATTTGACTATAAGGCAAACTTTTTCTTACGTCAAAATATTCTTTCGTATGAGTAGAGAACGAGTGAGCCATACTGAATATTGCTATGAAGGGAATGAAGTAAATTGTAAAAAAATTTCATAAAGAACACCTTCTGTTAATAGATGAAAAATGGTTTTTTCTTCATATTGTCGAATAGGATAAAAGGAAGAGAAATATTAAACATTGCTTGTAGCAAGCTTTAGTAATTTGGGGAATTCATTGTGTGTATGTTACATCTGAAATGAGGTGAATATATATTATGAAAATATGGGGACGAATTTCGGATACAGGAAAATATTCAATACCGCTACAACCAGTATTGTGGATTGACGGATCGAAAAAGGAAAACGAATTTCCTCAAGTAGCCGTTACATTACAAATTGGTAGTATGTATACAGAACAGTTTTCGTATGAATTGACCTACGATGTAAACGACATACTTATTATGCGAATTGAAGTGGAAAATAAAGGGGTAGAAATGATTTCGAGAGTTGTTGTAAGTCATATGATTCGAGATTACTTTGCTTATATTCCTAATTCTTTAAAAGTTGATAAGGGGATAAGTGAGTTTTTATTCCAGCTTGTTAGATGGCGAATTGATGATTTGTTACCGAATGAGAAGGTGGAACTACGTTGTAAAATAAAAGCTAATAAAGATAAAGCTCTTAAACAAACATTCTTTCAGGCTACATATACATTTCAAGATAAAGAGATATCATATGGCCCACTGCAAACAAATGAAGTTGTTGTGCGTCAATGATAAAAAGGAACCTGTACAAAAGGTTCCTTTTTTAGTGAAGGTTGTGTTTTTTGAGTATTTTCTTTTGCTCCATTCCTTTTTTTCCTACATAGTTATTTTTGTAGCCAAAGTATAGAATAAATAAAAATGAAACAACATTAACAATAGCGTCGATTTGATCGTTTGTAATAAAGTGTATCCCGAAAGAGGTAAATAATAATTTTAATGATA
>NZ_JBNLYC010000074.1:0-21732 GCF_050172015.1 Bacillus sp. GMa5/1
GTAGCAGTTTAAATATAAATTCGAGGTGAATGCATGCTAGATTTTAAGCAGTTAGAAACTTGTTTAAAAGACAAGAGATTTGTAGATGGATTACAGGAAATAAATAATGAAATTGCATATATAAAAGAAACGAATACTTTATCCTCTGTGAAGAATTGGCTTGCCAATATTCCTTCGCATAAGGAGTTCGATATATTAATTCGCCTTACTGATGAAGGGCTTATGCACCAATACAGTTCATTCCTCATTCGTTACGCTTATAAAAAATTCCCAAATATGAGAACGCTCTCTTTATATTGTGATGAGTTAATTGATGAGCGGAAAATTCTTGAAGCGGAGCAGTTGTTAAAATCTTCTTTAGAAGAGTTAAGTAAAGAAGAAATAGATGCAGATTTTTTAGCGAAAACATATTTTACGTTAGTACGATGTCTTTTAGAAATGAAACGAAACGAAGAAGCGTTAATGTATATGCAAAAAGCAGAGGAGTACAGTGCACGCGCAGTGTTTGATAAATGGGGCTACGTTTATATGCATACAGGTGAATGGGAGAAAGCGGAAAAACAATTTATTGCTGGCATGCAGCATGAAGATTGTGAAGAGTTATCTACCTATTTATTATCACAATTGTATGCGAATAAAGGAGAACAAAAACGCGCGATACAGTTAATCGATGATGCGATTGTAAAATTCCCACAAGTACCATATTTTCATTTTGAGAAGATAAAGTATTTATTAGATTTAGAGCAATATGAAGAGATGTTAGCGGTAATAGATAACATAAATACTCAGCTGCCATATCATGCCTATAATACTTACTTTGTACATTTACGTGCAGAAGCGCTGTACAAAATGAATAAATTTGCAGATTTACAAAAACTATTAAAAGAAGAAAAGAGTTTAAAAGAATCTTTATATCATAATTTAGAAAAAAATCCGGATGGAAAAAAGGTTCACTTGCCGATAGTTCCTATTGTACAAAAGGATAATTATTGTGTTCCGACAAGCTTAGAGATGATGTTGCGTATATGGGGAGAGAAACGTACACAAGATGAAATAGCAGAGTTTATTTTTGATATGACAGGTTCGAAGTTTTCAGATACTGTTTCTTATTTAGAAGAATTAGGTTATGAATATCGTTATTTTAAAGGGAATGAAGAGAATTATAAGAGACTGATTGACGAAGGAATTCCTGTTTTATTAAGTATAGATATTGAGCATGCTTCACACGTACAAGTTCTATCTGGATATGATGATACATTGCAAGCTTTCTATGTTCAAGATCCAAACTTTATAGAACCAGTTCTTGTGGAATATAGTAAATTACAAGAAAAATATCGTTATACAGGCTGTTTAGCAATCACGTTTGTTCCGAAAGAAAAGAAGGAGCAACTAGCGTTTCTAAGTGAAGAAGAAAATCGTTACTTTAAATCTATTTTTTCTCTTACGGATCATTTAGATGAACATGACAAAGAGGGAATTAGTAACTTAGTACAATTTTTAAAAGAAACGAGTGATAATCCAAATACGTGGTTATATACGATAAAGCACTTAGATGTTGAAGTAGAGAAAGAATTTATTTTATATTGTATTGATAAGTTAATGGAAAAGTTTCCGAACTCGGACTTTGTTAAATTGCATGGTGCACAGTGTTTTATTCGTCTTCAAGAAGTAGAGAAAGCGGAGCAAATGCTGACAAGCGTTGAGAAGAAAAATAATCGTGCTTTATATCATTTAATAAACGGAAGATATGCGTTTGAACAGGAAAGTTATCTAGAAGCGATTTCAAGCTTTCGTTTATCGTTACAATTAGACGCAGATCAGCCTATTGCTTGGAGTTTTCTCGCTTTATCCTATATGTATATTGATCAATCTGAAAAAGCATTGCAATACTCTCAAGTTGCGTTAGAGCGTAGTCCTGAAAGGTTCACTTTAACAAATCACGGTTTAATATTAATAGATTTAGAAAGATATGAAGAAGCATATGAAATCTTTAATGACTTGTTAAAAGAGTATAAATATGAAGCGCATGTATGGTATGAACGAGCGAGATGTGCACATCAACTAGGGAAATTATATTTAGCAATAAAAGGGCTTAAAGTAGCGATTCATTTGGATAGTAATGCACCTTACATTTATACGAAACTTTCGGAAATATACGAATCTGATTTGAAGGATGAGGAAAGTGCGAAAGAAATTTTATTAAACGGTATTGAGAATTGTGATGATAAAGCACCTCTTTACGTAAAATTAGGTGACTATCATTTTCAAAATGATAGCTTGGAAGAAGCAGAAGTATTGTATAAGCGTGCTTTAGAAGAAAATGATGAGGATGTTTATTCTCACTTCGGACTTACACAAGTTTATATGGCAAGAGAACAATATAAGGAAGCAAAAGAATATATTCTTGGTCTTGAGAAGCAAATTGAAAAGAGCCAAGATTTCCTCATGAATGCAGGAATGGTTTTATGGGATGCTGAAATTGAACTTGGTGGAAATGAAGAAGGATTTAAAGTAGCGCTATCTAAGTTAGAAAATGGTATAAAGAAAAGTGATTATAATGTAGCAAGTGCGTTAGATGAATATGTGAATCGAATTAAAGGAACGGAATTTGTACAACGAGGTATAGCATTTTTGTTACACAAAGAAAGAAATGAAGTAAGTGAGTACGGTTGTTATGCAGGTATTTTGTATGAATCTATTGGACAGTACGGCCAAGCGATGAAAAGATATAATAAGGCGATAGAACAAATGGAAACGGCATTACCGTATTACCGAATTGGCGAAACACTTATGGCATTAGGGCAATTGACGGAAGCAAAGCAGGCGTATGAAACATGTTTAGAGCTTGATGGGAATTTCGTAGGTGTACATTTACAGCTTGCGGAAATATACGAAAAAGAAGAAAACCGTTCTAAAGAACAAAGTCATATGGTTCAGGCGATGAAAGAAGAGCCGTTGCATATTAATATGGAATATTTGGCACAGCTTTCAGTAGAAATGAACCTTCAGGAAGAATTGCTGATTGAACTAGAACAATTAGCGGACGAAGTACCTGAAATATGGCGTTTAGATGCGATTGCATATGTGTACGGAGCGATGAATGAAACAGATAAAGAACAAGCACAGATTGAATACGCGCTACAATTAGATGGTGAGCATATAGAAGTACTATATCATTATGCAAAAGTATTAGTGAAAAAAAGAAATGTAAAAGCAATTGAAGTTGCAATGAAAGTAATACAAAAAGATTTTGATAATGAACGTATATTTGATGTTTATGTAAAAGCAGTAGAGCAACATAAAAAATTGTCTAACATACGAGATTTTCTTCATACGTTAAAGGTGAAAAAAGCAGAAAGAAGTACAGCATTCATGTATGCTGCAGCTGCGGTTACGGAAATATGGATTGAACGCCAGCTGCATGAACAGCCGAAACGATCTATCATTACGAGAGCTTTTTATCGTATGAAAAATCGTGCGAAAGAAATTTCAATGGTTACTATGATAATTGATTTATATGAAATCTCTTTAAAGTTAAATCCGAAAAATAGTATGGCAGCACAGCGATTTGCGCTATTTTATGAGAATGTCGAGATGAATAAAGAAGCAATAGAGATTCTACACACGTCACTAGAAAATAAATGGGATTATGACGTAGCGAAGCAACTTGTAAATCTTTTCGTTGAGTGCGAGGAAGAAGATATGTTAAGAGATGCTTTGGAATTAACGAAACAAATGGTTCGAGAACTACCAGATGATTATGATACTCTTCTTCTGCAAGCACAAGTATTCTTTAAAGCAGGGGAAGAAAGAAAAGCAGAAAAGATTATCTTACAATTAACAGAGCAAACACCGTTTGTAAGTAGAGCATTTCTTGCTTTAGGAGAAATATATCAAAGTCAAGAAAGGTTTGAAGAGGCAATTCAAGTATTAGAAAATGCTTCTGTACATCATCCAAATGAAACAGCAATTCTTCTTTCTTTAGCATCTTCATATCATGGTGTCGGTCAAACGATAAAGGCAGAAAAAATAACAAATGAAGTATTAATAATTGACGCGAGTGATTTGTTAGCAAGATATGATCGTGCTTGTTATTTAGCGCAGTTAAATAGAAATGAAGAGGCGAAGGAAGAGCTTGAATTTGTCCTTCGTGAGGATGAATCGGGATTCTTTGCTGAACTTATTGAGGATGATGAAAATTTAGCAGCATTGCGAGAATTTGAAAAGTAATTGTATAAGAATAGGGAAAAAAGATAAGGATATATTTTGAATTAGTTGACAATTAGTTGCTAAATGGCATAAAATAACTTTTAACAAAGTATACAAATCTGAAGACGAGAAAGAGTAAAATAGTGAGCTGCTCTCCAGAGAGCCGGTATATTGCTGAAAGTCGGTGTGCAGACGTTATTTGAAAATCATCTCCGAGGAGCCGAGGCTGAAAGTAAGTAAGCCCGGACGGATGTCTACCGTTACAAAGAACACGTATGATAGTACGTTGCTAAGTGCTATTAGTGAAAAAGCTAATAGAATTAGGGTGGTATCGCGGGTAAACCCGTCCCTACTTTATAGGGACGGGTTTTTTGTGTGCTTTAAAATATTCAAAGGAGTGATTGTATATGGAAAAAGTAGATGTAAAAGAATCAGCTGTAGGAAGAGAAATGCGAATTCGCAAACAGTGGAACGAACAAAATATTTTCGAACAATCAATTCAGAATCGAGAAGGCGCACAGTCTTTCGTATTTTATGAAGGACCACCAACGGCGAACGGACTACCGCATGTAGGTCATGCACTTGGACGAACAATTAAAGACTTAGTAGCAAGATATAAAACGATGGCTGGTTATAAAGTGTTAAGAAAAGCGGGATGGGATACACATGGTTTACCTGTAGAATTAGGCGTTGAGAAGCAACTTGGTATTTCTGGTAAACATGAGATCGAAGAATATGGCATTGAACCATTTATTCAAAAGTGTAAAGAGAGTGTTTTCACATATGAGAAGCAGTGGCGTGAATTCACTGAAAGTATTGGTTATTGGGTAGATATGGATGATCCATATGTAACTTTAAAGAATCCATATATCGAAAGTGTATGGCATATTTTGGGGACAATCCATGAAAAAGGATTGTTATATAAAGGACATAGAGTTTCACCATACTGCCCAAGCTGCCAAACCTCATTGAGCTCACATGAGGTTGCACAAGGGTATAAAACAGTAAAAGATTTAAGTGCAACTGTGAAGTTTAAAGTGAAAGATAGTGAAAATGAGTATTTCTTAGGTTGGACCACAACACCTTGGACACTTCCAGCAAACGTTGCGCTTGCTGTCCATCCAAATATGGAATACGTTAAAGCAAAACAAGAAAGTCATGTATACATTGTTGCGAAAGAACGTGTACAAGAAGTATTAAAAGAGAACTATGAAGTATTATCTGTTCATAAAGGCGAAGAATTATTAAACACATCTTATACAGCGCCATTTCCGATGAAAGAAGTTACAAATGGTTACCGCGTTATTGCAGCAGATTTTGTAACGGGAGATAGTGGTACAGGACTTGTTCATATTGCTCCAGCATATGGAGAGGACGATTATAGAGTCGTTCAAAGTGAAGGATTGTCATTCTTGCACGTTGTAGATGAAAAAGGTGAGTATACAGAAGCGGTACCATTTTTGAAAGGGAGATTTGTAAAAGATTGTGACGTGGATATCGTTCGTTATTTAGCGAAGGAAGGTTTACTGTATCATAAAGAAAAATATGAACATAGCTATCCGCATTGCTGGCGTTGTGATTCACCACTACTTTATTATGCAGGAGAAAGTTGGTTAATCCGAACAACTGCAATTAAAGATACATTTTTACAAAATAATGATTCTGTTACTTGGTATCCGGATCATATGAAACATGGACGTTTTGGTAAGTTTTTAGAAAATATGGTGGACTGGAATATTAGCCGAAATAGATATTGGGGAACACCATTAAACGTGTGGGAATGTGAAAGTTGTAATCATCAGTTCGCACCGAAGAGCATTGCCGAATTAAGAAAGCATAGTACGAAAGAAACACCGGAAGATTTGGAATTGCATAAGCCGTATGTAGATGAAGTGCAAGTCTGCTGCGAGAAATGCGGAGGAACAATGAATCGTACACCAGAAGTAATTGATGTTTGGTTTGATAGTGGTTCTATGCCATTTGCACAATATCATTACCCATTTGAAAATAAAGAGTTATTTGAAGAGCAGTTTCCAGCGGATGTTATTGCAGAAGGAATTGATCAAACACGCGGCTGGTTTTATAGTTTATTAGCAGTATCAGCACTATATACAGGAAAAGTACCGTATAAACGAGTGTTATCACTAGGGCATGTTTTAGATGAAGAAGGGCAGAAAATGTCTAAAAGCAAAGGAAATGCACTAGACCCAGTTGATTTAGTAGATAAATTTGGTGCAGATGCGCTAAGATGGGCTTTACTTGTTGATAGTGCCCCGTGGAATGCGAAGCGTTTTTCTGAAAGAACAGTACTGGAAGCGAAATCTAAATTTGTAGATACATTAGTCAATGTGTATAGCTTCTACGTTTTATATGCAAATTTAGATGAGTATAATCCGAAAGAAACGTATGATGTAAAGCTTACGAAATTAGACGAATGGGTATTATCAAGATTGCATAGTACAACGAAAAAAGTGAGAACGGCACTTGATGATTATCAATTTACGAATGCAGCTCGTGAAATTGCAGCACTTGTAGATGAAGTGAGTAACTGGTATGTAAGACGCTCACGTAATCGTTTCTGGGAATCTGGTATGAACGCTGAGAAAGCAGCTGCGTATGAGACACTTCATGAAGTACTTGTAACAATTAGTAAATTAATTGCACCATTTACACCATTTGTCGCGGAAGACATTCATCTGAATTTAGAAGGAAGCAGCGTTCATTTAGCCGATTATCCAGTTGTAAATGAATCACTACTTCAGCCGAAATTAGAAGCGGAAATGGATGCTGTTTTACAAGTTGTTGAACTTGGAAGAAGTAACCGTAATCAGCATTCTTTAAAAGTAAAACAGCCGCTAGCAGAACTTGTATTACTTGAGCATAACGAGAATGATATGGATTGGGAATCTTATCGTGATATCGTTATGGATGAGTTAAATGTAAAAGCGTTCCATGTTGAACTCGATGAAACAAAATACACATCATATCAATTGAAGCTTAATTTTAAAACAGCGGGGCCGAAGTTCGGTAAAAATGTGAATGCAGTGAATGGTTGGCTAAAACAATTATCACAAGAAGAAGTGCAAAACTTTGTATCAACAGGAAGAGCAGTTTACGAAGCAACACCAGGAGAAGAAGTAGTTGTAACTGCTGAAGATGTGCTAGTTGAGAAAGTTGCAAAATCAGGATTCTCTAATACGACTAACGGACAATATACAGTTATGTTAGATACGAATGTAACGGAAGAATTGTTGCAAGAAGGAGTAGCGCGTGAATTCATTCGTGCGGTTCAAGAATATCGTAAACAGTTGAATTTACCAGTTAATTTACGAGTCGATGTTATTCTTGATACAGAAGTAGAGCTACAGCGAACGTTAACGAACCATAAAGATTTATTGGAAGAAAACTTACTCGTTAAACAATTTACATTTGGTCACTTAACGAACGAAGACGATGAACTTTCTTTAGGTGAAACGAAAGTTCGAATTAAATTAAGCGCGGCTCATTAAAGGAAAAGGAAGTTGGAATGATTCCAACTTCCTTTTTGTATGATGGAAATTTATCCGGCTAATTTCCTCATAATCCATTCGATAGGACCTCTAGAAAATTTTTTTCTCCATAACACACTAATTAAAATGCTGAAAATGAAAAATGCAGTAGCAAATAATAAAACGAATAGTAGTGATTGATTTTCCATTCTATTTAATAGAATTAATGTCCCAATACCGATAAATACATGACTGACATAATGAGTTAATGTTAATTGTCCTGTTTGCACAATGGAAGTGACAAACCAATTATTTCTATATTTTTCAGCGATATAGAGGCAAATGATTAATATAGCAATAGAGGATCCTGTAGCAGATAAAATATATAATACATTTGGTAAGATGGGTCCTGTATTAAATAAAAATGTGGCGGTCTTTCTGCCGATGTATGGAATAAAAAAGTGTGTAAGTCCTTTTGATAAAAGTTCTGTCAATATTGTGATTGTAATACCGAGTAAGAGTAATCTTTTTTTTATTTTTTTATTATGAAGATCTAACCTGCCAATTAACATACCGATTAAGAAGAACGAGAACCAAGGGAAAATAGGGTGATAGCCATTAAAGAATAAGTTGCGAAGAAAACCCTTTATTGTCCAGAAGTCTACATAATTTATAAATGGAGTTGGACCTACCCAACCCTCGAAAGTATTGAAAGTAAGCTGAAGAGATTGTGCGAACAATAAAATAATGATAGAAAGAAAAAGTAATAGTTTTTTGCGTACTGTCATGAGTAATGCAGCAACGAAAAGGTAAACACCATAGTAGTGTAATATATCCCCAGTCCACTCCATTACATATAGTAGTAATCCTAAAATAAATAAGAAAAGTGATCGTTTCCATATGGTCTTTCGGCTATTAGAAATTTTTATTTGTTCATTGCTAGCAACGGCTGACCTAGTCATTAAAGTTATACCAATGCCAGCAAGTATAACAAACAAAGCAGAGGCTCTACCTTCAAATAGTGACATGAAGGTTATTAAAAAAGGGGGACCATTTCCTTCTGCACCTGTTATCACCATGAAATTAACAAGTAGCATACCAAACATCGCCCAAGCTCTAGCAAAATCTAAGCCGATAATGCGTTTTTTTGTATTCACTTCAACCCCTTCTTTCAAAAATGTTATTTACAGCTTCAATCCAAATTTGTTTATAATCTATCTTTGCATCAATCATCATAAAATTTCCGATATTATCAAGCACTAATGCTAACATATGAGCTTTTGAAACTAGATTTTTATTTTCAATTAATTGAAGTTCATTTGCTTTTGTAAGGAGTACTTCAAATCCATGTAAGTATTCTGTTTGCACAGTTAGTAATCGATCTTTGTACATCTTGTTTCTTGAAGATAGTAATACATATTCTTGTAACACTCGGTTAAAATAAGGGTCGTTTCGCTGTTCATCAATTATTTTAAGGCCAATTGCAATACATTTTTCAATAAAATTTGATTTTGTAAACTCTTCTGTATGGAAATAAGAAGAGAACTGCATAGCTTTACATAATTCAGTAAAAATACATTCAATTAAAGCATCTTTAGACTTAAAGTAGTAATATATAGATGGTTTTGCGATACCAACCTCCTCACCAATCATCGTATAAGTTGTTTTAACAATACCGTACGTAGCAAAAAGGCGATAACTTGCTTCCATTATTGAAGAGAGTGTTTCTTCACTTTTACTCATATAGATCCTCCTAAAAAAAGGTTATTTAAATCGTATCATTTACAAGTGCTTTTTTCAACCTACCGTTAGGTAAAAAATAGTCTATTTTTTTAAACAGTAATATGAAAAGCTTTAGGGATAAGGAATGGATTTAGAAATTTCTTTCTAAAGTATTGTGTTCACTTTACACATAAATATTGAGAAAATTTCACTTACCCTAAATGGAAAGGTAATAGAAGTGTTCATAGAGAATTACTCGTAGATTCAATTTTTATCCATCCGTTTTGCGGGGAATGATTGCCTAGTGGTAATGGGATAAGGTTGAGCTACTTTATTAGGGGGAGTGGTTCTATGTTTAATAAAAAAATGGTGGCAATGGCAATGACCGTGCCGTTAGTAATGGGGACGATTTCTACGGTTTCGGCATTGGAAAAACAACAGCAAGTAAAGTTAGAAGCTTATTCGCCACAGAAAAAAGCAACTGAATATTTAAAAGAAAATGCTGCGCAGTATGGATTGAAAACAGATCTTTCAGACTTGCAATATATTTCTACAACAGAAACATCAGTAGCTTCATATGTTAGGTTCCAACAAGTTGTTAATGGTGCACCTGTATTTTCAAAACAAATAACAGTTACGCTTAACGGAGAGGGAAAGGGAGTACTCGCTGTTTCTGATTATCAGCCTGTTACAGGTGTGAAGGAAGTAACGACAAAAATTAGTGAAAAAGATGCAATACAAAAATCAATGGCGTATGTTGGAGAAGCAAGTGAGCAAAATTTATGGGCTCCTACAGATAAAGAGTTCGGATATATTGTTGAAGAAGGAATTGCTCGTCCAGTATATAAAGTTGTAGTCCATTCTAATAATCCATTTGGTGCATGGGAAACATTTATTGATGCAGAAAATGGAAAGTTAATTAAAAAGGTTGATATAAACCGAAAAGCTGAAGGGTCAGGAAAAGTATTTTTACCTAACCCAGTCGTATCTAGCGGTAGTAAAGTAGGCTTAAAAGATAATAACGATGCAGATTCAACAGCTCTAACGAACCAACTGAAAACTGTTACGTTAAAAGGTTTAGATGGAACAGGATTTTTAATTGGAGAATATGTAACGATTTCTTCAAAAGCGAAAACAAAATCTACGAATTTACAATTTAACTATACACGCGCAAATGATAGCTTTGAAGATGTTATGTCGTACTATCATATCGACACATTGCAACGTTACATTCAAAGTCTAGGTTTTAAAAATATTAATAACCGTTCGATAAAAGTGAATGTTAATGGTACAACTGATGATAACTCATTCTATTCTCCATCAACAAAAGCTTTAACTTTCGGTACTGGCGGTGTTGATGATGCAGAAGATGCTGGTATTATCGCACATGAGTATGGGCATTCGATTCAAGATAACCAAGTTCCTGGCTTTGGTAGTTCAGCAGAAGGTGGAGCGATGGGAGAAGGATTTGGCGACTTCTTAGGTGCTACATATGAAGATGCAGTATCGACTACTGGATATGGTAAAGCATGTGTTGGAGAATGGGATGCGACTGCTTATTCTAGTTCAGATCCGACGTGCTTACGCCGATTAGATACGAATAAAGTGTATCCGAAAGATATTACAAATGAGGTACATGATGATGGGGAAATTTGGGCACAAGGCCAATATGAAATGGCACAAGCATTTGGACGTGATGTAGCAACGAAAATTATTTTACAATCGCACTGGTCATTAACACCAAACTCTAAATTCAGTGATGGAGCAAAAGCGATTAAGCAAGCGGATGCTCTTTTATATGGCGGACAACATGCTGCTGATATCGATCGCATTTGGGCAGCGAGAGGCATTAGTACGAATTAATATAAAAAGTCGTGGCATTTATAAGCCACGACTTTTTAATTTGCTTACGAACTGGTACTAGTAAATAAAGCTATATCAATGATAGTGTGAATATATCCGTATCCCATTTACTTTTTAGCTTCTTTAAAAACAAAATGCTCTTTAAATTTTCTAGATTCAACTTTTTGACCATTTCGCATCGATCGGAATGGGTGTTCTTGCCATGTAATAATAACATCAACTTCATCTGCTTTTGTAGCAACGGGTAAATTAGCGTGTTCAAATCCAGTTTTTCCACTTGCCAAACGACTTTCCTTTAGGGAAAAGAGTTCATATTTCGTTTTCTTATTTGGTTCGTTGCGGAATACTTCGACGTTTACATTATATACTTCACTATTCCCGACATTCTTTACTGAAAAATGATATGTTTGAAATTCATCTTTTTTAGCTTGAAGCATATTCTTGTTTGTTTTTTTCGGTTTATCAATATTCACTTGCCATTGATCAGAGTTTTGAGAGATTGGTAAAGATTTTGGTGAATAGGCATACGTTTCGTTTACTACAATTAAGCAAAACAAAAGGAAAAAGAAACTAATTGCTTTTTGCATATACACACCTCGCGTTAAAATTTTTATTAATATGCGTAAATGAATTAGTTTTTATGTAAAAATTGGAAAATATTAAAGGTGTAATTTTGGATGTAATACATAAGAATATGTATTACAAAATTAACTTTTCACACTTTAGAAGAAGTTAGGAGTTATAAAACCAGAATGTTTCAAAAAAAGCTTGCGTTTTATAAGGTGAGGAGTTAGAATACTCTGTAAATATAAAAAGTGATGATCAGGAAAAGTACATGGTGCAAAGGTCTACAGAGAGCAGCCAGTTGCTGGGAAGGTTGCGATACCGCATGATGGAAAGACACCTGTGAGTGTTGCTTTGAACGTGATTATTAGTAAAAGCAAACGGTACCTACCGTTATCAGGGCTAAGATGGTCAGTATGACAATTTGGGTGGTACCGCGGAAAAAATCCGTCCCTATTTATAGGGGCGGATTTTTGTATTCTTTGAAAGGGGGTGAGTGACCGTGGATGATGACGATGACAACAATAACGTAAATAAATATAAAATTACTGGAGGGAAAAATAATGGATTCAATAATGAAGCGTTCACTCACAAAAGAATGTACAAAGCAAAGTGGAAAGGTTGTATTACTTCAAGGATGGGTAAAAAAGATTCGACATCTTGGAAATGTTAGTTTTTTATTATTACGGGACAGAACAGGAGTAATTCAATGTGTATTAGAAAATGAATTGGCTGGATATAAAGTTGATGTAGAAAGTGTCGTCCACGTAATTGGTGAAATAGTCGAAACATCGAAAACAGAATTGGGTGTTGAAGTACTTGCTCATGAAGTGAAAGTAATAAACGGTGCAGAGCCACTTCCATTTGAAATAAATAAAAAGAAGTTACAAGTTGGCTTAGATCAACTACTTAATGAGCGAGTAATATCATTAAGGCATGAGCGAACCGCAGCGATTTTTAAAGTGAAATCTACACTCGTTCAAAGCTTTAGTGAATTTCTTATAGAGAACGATTTCACACGAATATTTACGCCGAAAATTGTTTCGCAAGGGGCAGAAGGAGGAGCAAATGTTTTTAAGCTTCCATACTTCCAAAAAGAAGCTTATTTAGCACAATCACCACAGTTCTATAAGCAAATGATGGTGGCAGGTGGGTTAGAACGAGTTTTTGAAATTGCACCTGTATATAGAGCGGAACATCATAATTCTTCCCGTCATTTGAATGAATATATATCGTTAGACGTAGAGCTTGGTTTTATTCATGATTTTTATGAAGTGATGCAACTAGAAACGGATGTTTTACGATATATGTTTCAACAAGTAGCGAAAAAATGTGAAATAGAACTACAACTATTACAAATAGAAGTACCTGTTATTACTGAAATACCTAAAATTACATTGTTAGAAGCACAAGAAATTTTGAAAAGTAAGTATCGTAAAGAATCTCCTGTAGGGGATTTAGATACAGAAGGTGAAAAGTTACTAGGGAAATATGTGAAGGAAATATATAATAGTGAATTTGTTTTTATTACGCATTATCCGAAAAAAGCGAGACCGATGTATACGATGCCGAATAAAGAGAATCCAGCTATTACTGATTCATTCGACTTATTATATAAAGGATTAGAAATAACGTCAGGGGCACAGCGAATTCATAATTATGAAATGTTACTCGCTTCGTTTAAAGAAAAAGGATTACACCCAGATAAATTTCAATCTTATTTAAATACATTTCGATATGGTTGTCCACCACATGGAGGTTTCGGAATTGGGTTAGAAAGGGTTGTATATAAACTTTTAGAATTAACAAATGTACGAGAGGCGAGTGCTTTTCCGAGAGATTGTACTCGTCTCATACCGTAAAAAGAATCTTCGCGATTATCGCGAAGATTCTTTTTTTATAGTTCGTTTGAAAAGGTGAAAATATAGACTCTTTCTTTTTCTAATAAGCTTAGTAAAAGTCAGTTGAAATATGAACCATTTCGACAAAAAAATCAATATACCCTTGACAGTTACAAATATAACAGATATACTTCATATTAATTTCAAAAGAAAATATATTCTAAATATTAAAATGTGTTGAATAGGAGTAGTAAGGTCATGTATTTGTACAGAGAGCTATGGGTTGGTGTGACATAGTCAAATAACATCCTGAACTCGCCTAGGAGCAGTAAGGTGGAACGGAATTACATTCTTAGTAAATCTTAACGGTTAACCTTCGATATTAGGTTTGTAATCAAACGATTACTACTAAGGTGGATTCATAATGGAATCAATAAGGGTGGTACCGCGTTAAGTAAATGGCTTAGCGTCTCTTTATATAGAGATGCTAGGCCATTTTTTTATTATATGGAAGAAGAAATGGAGGGTTTATTTGAATAGGTTTATAAGATTTATTTATTTATATAAAAAGATTTAATTAGGAGGAAAATGAGATGAAACAGACGGAGCAATGGACTTCGAAATTAGGTTTTATAATGGCGGCAGCCGGATCAGCAATTGGACTTGGTGCGATATGGAAGTTCCCTTATATCGCTGGGAAGAGTGGGGGAGGAGCGTTCTTTTTAATATTTATATTATTTACTGTTTTAATTGGACTACCGCTACTTATAGCTGAATTTATGATTGGACGCAGTACGCAGAAACAAGCAGTTGGAGCATTTAAAAGCATCGCACCAAATACGGGATGGCATTGGATTGGACGCCTTGGTGTTGGAACTTGTTTTATACTACTTTCGTTTTATAGTGTTGTAGGTGGATGGGTATTAATTTATTTATTCAGAGGAATAACTGGACAACTGATTACTCCAGGACAAAATTACGGTACATTATTTACTGAAACAATTGGGAATCCTGCTTGGGCTATTATGGGACATTTCGCTTTTATGTTCATTACGATATGGGTTGTATCAAAGGGTGTACAAAACGGAATTGAAAAAGCAAGTAAATATATGTTGCCAGCATTGTTCGTTTTATTTGTCGCTCTTATTATTCGTTCGTTAACACTTGATGATGCAATGAAAGGTGTGAAGTTTTTCTTACAACCAGATTTCTCAAAGATTACTTCGGAAAGTATTTTGTTCGCAATGGGGCAATCATTCTTTGCAATTAGTATCGGGATTTCAATTATGGTTACGTATAGTTCCTATTTAAATAAAAAAGAAAGTTTACCAAAATCAGCAATAACAATTGTTGGATTAAATTTATTTGTTTCATTATTTGCAGGTCTTGCTATTTTTCCAGCCGTATTTTCATTAGGAATGGAGCCAACAGAAGGACCTGGATTACTATTTATCGTATTACCATCTGTATTTAGTCAAATCCCATTCGGTGGATTTTTCTTAACAGTATTTCTTGCACTATTTACATTTGCGACATTAACATCAGCATTTTCTCTACTAGAAACTGTTGTTTCAGCATTAGCAAATGGTGAACAAGAAAAGAGAACGAAATTATCATGGCTGATCGGTTTCGGCATTTTCTTGGTAGGTATACCATCAGCGTTATCATTTGGAGTATGGAGTGATATTACGATTTTCGGAAAGAATATTTTTGATGCAGTAGACTTCTTATCTAGTAATATATTAATGCCACTTGGAGCACTATTTATTAGTATTTTCGTTTCATTCAAAATGGAGAAGAAGGTACTAGAAGCAGAGTTTTTTGTAGGTGGAAATTATGGAAAGAAAGTATTTACTTATTGGGCATTTTTACTTCGATTTGTAGCACCACTTGCAATAATTATAGTCTTCTTAAATGTAATAGGGATTATTTAATATTAAATGTTATAATATTCAGTAAAAAAAGGGGTGATGATCATAAAGAAAAATTTGATAGAAGCAGGGAAATATATGAATATTAGAGGGAAAAAGCTATACGTTGAAACACATGGAAATCCTAAAAATAAGCCAGTCTTATACTTGCATGGTGGACCAGGAGAAAGTTGTTATGATTTTTCATTTCATCAATCGGAACGTTTAAAAGATTCTCTATATGTAATTATGATAGATCAAAGAGGTGTTTGTCGCTCAGAAGAAATTACTGAAGACGAAGCTTTTGGATTAAATGATTTGATTGAAGACTGTGAGGAATTAAAAAAAGTATTACAAATTGAGAAGTGGTCTATAATTGGACACTCTTTCGGTGGATATGTAGCATTGCTTTATGCGTCGATATATCCAAGTTCAATAGAGAAAATAATATTTGAAGGACCAACTTTTGATTTTGCATTAACAAGTAGGGCTTTGTTACAAAAGACAGGGCATTTATTAAAAAAGTATGGAAAAGAAGAAGTAGCAGAAGAGTGCTTTGCTTATTCATCTAGCGAGGCTAGTTCAGAAGAGTTGTTAGAAGCTTATATAAGACTAAGCGCTGAATTAGAAGAAAAAAGAATGGAGATTTACAATAATAAGGAAGATAGGACAGATGAGAGTTTATACAGTGATGAAGAGTGGGAAATATTTTCAAATCGCTCCAAAATTCACTTTGATAGATTAAAATTAGAGGGAGCATGTCATACATCATTATTATCAAAAATAAAAGATGTACAAAATCTAATGTTATTAATAGTAGGAAAACATGATGTAGTAACGTGTGAAGAACAAATTAAAACATTTAATAAAGATGCCCGAAACGGCAAGTATATCGTATTTGAAGAGAGCGGTCATTCACCTCATTATGAGGAAGCAGATAGATTTGCAGAAACAGTCATACATTTTTTGAAATGAAGAAAAGGGTGCTTCTATAAATGAGAGGCACCCTTTCTAAATTTCTGGATATGTGATTGTGATGTTAGGCCACTTACTTTGCCAATTCTTTTTTATAACTCTGTTTTTGTACATATGTAATCGTTCTTTCGATTCAAGAAAATGAGCTGTTGGTTTCACTTGTAAGGAAAGGACATCTTCAATACCACATGGTGCTGTTAAGATAACGTTGTTTAGTTCATCAAGTGTAACTCCTAAAGCTGTTGCTGTTTCAGGGAATTTAGAAATAGCATTAACAGAAGAAGAATATGGTGGCATATTATTCACTACATGCATACGAGCTTGATTTTTTACAGACCAAGGGATAGTAGCATCAATATTCATTAATTTCGTTTCTAATGATTGTTCGTATATCTCATCTTGATGTAGACTATCATAATAAATCACATCAACATCAGGCATAGCCGTTTTAGCTTCATAGTCATGTAAAGTATCCCAAATTTTAGAACGAACAAATCCGGCACAAATCCACCAATCAGGTAGCTCTAGTGATTTTGCCATTTGTAATACATTCATCATCCATTCGTCGTTTTCTATTAAGCGAATTATATCTTTCTCTGTTTTGATCTTCATTGATAAATTCACCTTTCTAGTAAATTAATGCATCAGTTCAATAATCCATAAAATCCAGTAAGCACCTGGTACAAATAGCAGTTGTGCTAATAATGTGCCGAGAAGTCTAGAAATCATTAGCCAACCATACATTTTACTCATAGATTCAGCACCGCTTTCTGATTGTAGAGCACGTTCTGTTAAAAGAGCAATGCGTGGATCGAGTAATACAGTTAATAAAATAGTGGCGAAACCATTTACAAGGCCAGAAGCTGTACTTGCATTTGTTGCATAATCTGGATTTAAAAAAGAAGCGTAAAGGGCTGAAAGTACCCCTGCTGTATAAATAGCAGTAGCAAACATGTTAATAAGCATAATACGCTTTGGAATACCACCGATACGCAGTCTATGAATCATTTCTAACTTTGGAAAACGGACATATTTTTTTGTGTACTTTAATTTTTGAATGTTATTCGTTTTCATCATTCGAATGAAAGAACCGTCTGTTTCAAAGTTTTGAATGACATATCCAAATAATTTTGTCAAAGTTGGATAAAGAATGATCGCGATTAATGTACCGATAGAAGCCGATAATAGTACGAGTCGTATAATATGCTCTAAATTAATAGAAGAATCTAGTTTTGCTTCATCGACAATACCACCGATTAAAAAGGCTTGTAGTAAGTTTGATGTTCTTGAAATAAGTAACACCATTCCTACAACAGACAAGGCAACCGCAATCTTCTTTAAACGTACTCCAGCTAATCGAATACTATAAGAGCTTGTTTCAACTGCGTGGATCACAATTGTGAAAGCCATTATAAAAATTAACGTAATTGACATTTGTTTCACCAGTTTCTATTAAAATAATTGCAACTTTTTTACTGTATCATATCTATCGTATTTTGTAACTGAAAGTATGTGACATATGGAAATTGATTTTTCGAAAAAATAGATAATAATAGTATAATAGGGAGAAGTGGAAGAGATGTTAGCACTTATTTATACAGCAAATTAAGTGGAGGAATGAAGCATGTATAAAACATTTCTATTTGATTTAGATGGAACTTTAACGGATCCGAAAGAAGGGATTGTAAACTCGGTTTTATATGCATTAAAAAAAGTAGGAATTGAAGAAGTACATATAAGTGAGTTAGATTCATTTATAGGTCCTCCTATTCAGCAATCATTCATAGAGAGATATAATATGAGTGAAGGAGAGGTTGAACGTGCTGTTTTTTACTTCCGTGAGTATTTAAAGCAGCGTGGATTGTTTGAAAATAATGTATACGAGGGGATTCTGAAGCTCTTGCAACAATTAAAAAGTTCAGGGAATCGCATATTCGTAGCAACTTCAAAGCCCACTGTATTTGCGAAACAAGTTATAGAGCATTTTCAATTAACGAATTATTTCGAAGACATCATTGGAAGTAATTTAGATGGTACGAGAATAAAAAAGAAGAAATAATTGCTCATATTTTACAAACACATGAAGAACTAAATAAAGAAGAAATGATAATGATTGGTGATAGAAAGCACGATATAATAGGTGCAAATCAGAATGGAATTGCTTCAATTGGTGTTTTATATGGCTATGGCTGTGAAAAAGAACTGACTGAAGTTAGTGCGACCTACATAGTGAAAGATGTTGAAGAACTGTATCATTTTTGTGTAGAGAAAAATTTAATACAGCAGTAAATATAGATTCTAGCAATCCCTTTATAACGTATGACGATGAATTCGTTTCTGTTTAAAGGGATTTTTCATATGTAATCGAATAATTATAATTAGACATTTTTAGCATAAAAATTTGTATGAATAAGAGGAGGGATGTCAGAATTAAAAGGTTAGTAGAAATTTATCAATAAAATTTAGAATATTCTGTTTAATGGAGGGGTAAAATTGGAGTTAGTTATTATATTATTAGCACTAAGTTTACTTATGTTCGTAGCATACAGAGGTTTTTCTGTTATTTTATTCGCGCCGATATTTGCATTATTTGCAGTATTTTTGACAGAACCTAGTTATGTATTACCTTTCTTTTCTAATATCTTTATGGAGAAAATGGTTGGATTTATAAAATTATATTTTCCTGTGTTTTTATTAGGAGCAATATTTGGAAAAGTAGTGGAAATGTCAGGAATTGCAGATTCTATCGCAAAAACAATTATTGAGTTAGTTGGTGAAAAACGTACTATATTAGCGATTGTATTAATGGGGGCTATTTTAACGTATAGTGGTGTTAGTGTGTATGTAGTAGTGTTTGCTGTTTATCCGTTCGCAGCTAAGTTGTTTCGACAAGCTAATATTCCAAAGCGTTTAATCCCTGGAACGATTGTTCTTGGAGCAGTAACGTTTACAATGGATGCGCTACCTGGATCACCACAAATTCAAAATGTAATACCTACAACATTTTTTAAAACGGATATTTATGCTGCACCGATACTTGGGATTGTAGGAGCAATTTTTGTTCTTACATTAGGTTTACTATATTTAGAGAGTAGACGTAAGAAGGCAAAAGCAGCAGGTGAAGGATACTTTGGTTTTAATGATGGAAATACTGAAATGGCAGCATCTGTGCAATTAGAACAAAAAAATATGCCATTAATTAATAACATTGAAATTACAAGAGCACAACAACTTATTGCATTTATACCACTTATTTTAGTAGGTGTAATGAATAAAGTGTTTACTATTATGATACCGAAGTGGTATCCAAGCGGTTTTGATTTTTCTGCAATTGGTATGAAAGCATTTGGAAAAGTAGAATTAAGTGCAGTAGTAGGAATTTGGTCTGTAGAATTGGCACTTATTATAGGAATCTTAACAACGTTATTATTATATTGGAAGCGAGTAGTAACAGGTTTCCAAGCTGGATTGAATACAAGTATTGGTGGAGCGCTACTTGCAACGATGAATACAGGAGCTGAGTTTGGATTCGGTGGTGTCATTGCAGCACTTCCAGGCTTCGCAATTATGAGAGATGGCATCTCTGCTACTTTCACAAATCCGTTAGTGAATGGTGCAGTAACGACGAATATTTTAGCTGGAATTACAGGCTCGGCATCAGGAGGAATGGGAATAGTATTAAGCGCAATGGGAGACAAATTTATTGCAGCGGCCAATCAATTTGATATTCCATTAGAAGTTATGCACCGTATCGTATCAATGGCATCAGGAGGAATGGATACACTACCACATAACGGGGCTATTATTACTATTCTTACAGTAACAGGATTAACTCATAAACAGTCATATAAAGATATATTTGCTATTACAATTTTGAAAACGGTTGCTGTATTTTTAGTTATCGCATTCTATACTTTAACAGGACTCTATTAAAAAATTTGAATCGTAAAGATTCATCAAATCGATAATTTATATTATAAAATATTAATTAGGATAAGAAGGGGTGGGGGACTTGCAAGAGGTTTCTGAGTTTCGTATGCCAAAGTCGGTATTATATGGAAGGAATTCGCTTGAAAAACTGGGAGAACAATCAAAAAAGTTAGGGAAAAAAGCTTTTATAGTTACTGATACAATTATGGAGAAATTAGGATATGTTGAAAAGTGTATGCAACAACTAAATAAGAAAGGTATTACTGTTAGCACATATAATAAAGTGGATGCTGAGCCTACAAATATACACGTATTAGAAGCGTTATCTCTTTGTAAAGAGGAAAAGTGCGATTTTATTATCGGTATTGGTGGTGGAAGTTGTATTGATGCTGCGAAAGCGGTAGCGGTTTTATATAAAAATGGTGGAGAAGTTGAGGATTATGTCCAAAAGGATATTGAAATAGAAAACAATCCACTACCACTTATTGCAATTCCAACAACTTCTGGTACTGGTTCGGAAGTTACAAGTGTAGCAGTAATTACGAATAAAAAAACAGATGTAAAAATGATGATGAAGCATCCTAGTTTTATACCGAAAGTAGCAATTATAGATCCAGTTTTGACAAGTTCGTTACCACCACAAATTACGGCAGCAACAGGAATAGATGCGTTATGTCATGCGATTGAAGCTTATATTTCTAAATTTTCACAACCACTTACAGATGTACTTGCTCTTTCAGCTATTGAAAGTATTATGAAATATTTACGTATAGCATATGAAGATGGACATAATATGGAGGCAAGAGAAGCGATGATGATTGCTTCCTTACAAGCTGGAATTGCATTTTCGAATGCATCAGTTACATTAGTTCATGGAATGTCAAGGCCAGTGGGAGCATTATTTCATGTACCGCATGGAATATCAAATGCCATACTATTACCTACAGTGTTAGAGTTTACGAAAACAAGTGCAGTGAAAAGGTTTGCAAAAATTGGACGTAACTTAAATAAGGATTTGTATTCGAATTCTGATGAGGAAGTAGCAGACTATACGGTTGGGGAAATAAAAAAGCTTTGCTATGATCTTCGTATTCCAAATTTAAAAGAATACGGTATCGATGAAATTGAATTTGAAAATGCTATCTCTAAAATGGCATCAGATGCAATTGAAAGTGGTAGCCCAGCTAATAACCCACGTGTTCCATCATATGATGAAATCAAAGAGTTGTA
>NZ_JBNLYC010000075.1:0-21046 GCF_050172015.1 Bacillus sp. GMa5/1
CGTAAAGCGGTTCTAATTTCATAATATACTCCTTGTATTATTATCTTAAAATCCTGCCATTCTTGTTGTATTCTTCTATTGATTCAATCTAAGTTGCTGACAATTCATATGGATTTCCTGGCGTTTTTTGTTCAACTATTTTCAGGATAGTTGCCCTTGATATGGTGGATTTAAAGTATTGTATTTTCATTTATTAACTCATCTAACGATTTAGGTATATTAAATTTAACTACTCCCAAATTACTGCCTCTATTATATAAGAAATTTTTTGCAAGCTCATTATTATCTGTACTTCATCTTAAACTTTGCTAGAAGCAAGGAAGTAATTTAACAGTCGGTGAAGGATGTGAGCCCTCCACACTGATTAGATTTTCACTTTTTTATATTTTTTCCGGAATTTTTGACAATCTCTTGAACTGTGCGAAATGTCACATCTGTATTTTACAACCTCTCTTATAGTAAGGGTATGTAAGAGAGACGTATTAAAGGAGTGAACAGTATGAAGAAAAAAACTTCAGCACTAATGAGACGTTTAAAATATTTTTCGCCAATAGATCGTTATAACGATAATCATACACAAGAAACATATGAAGATCGCGAATGGGAAAATGTGTACAGAAAGCGTTGGCAGCATGATAAAGTAATTCGTTCTACACACGGCGTGAACTGTACTGGTTCATGTAGCTGGAATATATATGTGAAAGATGGAATTGTAACTTGGGAAGGGCAGGAGCTTAACTATCCGACTACAGGTCCTGATATGCCAGATTTTGAACCGCGAGGATGCCCACGTGGAGCAAGTTTTTCTTGGTACATTTATAGTCCACTTCGTGTGAAATACCCGTATGTACGTGGTGTTCTTTGGAATATGTGGCAAGAAGAATTGCAAAATAACGAGTCACCATTAGAGGCTTGGAAAAGCATTGTGGAAAACCGTGAAAAGGCACGTACGTATAAGCAGGCGCGTGGTAAAGGGGGATTCATTCGTGCGAATTGGGATGAAGTGTTACAACTCGTTTCAGCTTCATTACTGTACACAGTAATGAAATACGGTCCAGACCGAAATGTTGGCTTTTCACCAATTCCAGCTATGTCGATGTTAAGTCATGCTGCTGGTAGTCGCTTTATGCAACTTATGGGTGGACCGATGCTTAGCTTCTATGATTGGTATGCGGATTTACCACCAGCTTCTCCTCAAATTTGGGGTGATCAAACAGATGTACCAGAAAGTAGTGACTGGTATAACTCTGGTTACATTATGACATGGGGTTCAAATGTACCAATGACGAGAACACCAGATGCACACTTTTTAGCAGAGGTTCGATATAAAGGAACGAAAGTCGTTTCTGTCAGTCCTGATTTCGCTGAATCAACAAAGTTTGCGGATGATTGGATTAGTGTGAAACAAGGTACAGACGGTGCACTTGCGATGGCAATGGGACACGTAATCTTACAAGAATTTTACGTGGATAATCAAGTGGAATATTTCACAAAGTATGCGAAGCAATATACTGATTTTCCTTTCTTTGTCACATTGAAACAAAAAGGAGATCAATTCGTTGCTGATCGGTTCTTAAATGCTTCTGATATTGGACGAGAAACGAAGTTAGGGGAATGGAAACCTGTTCTTTGGAACGAGAATACGAATGATTTTGCAACACCTCACGGCACAATGGGGTCACGTTGGGATAATGAAAAGAAATGGAACTTGCGTTTAGAAGATGAAGAAACAGGTGAAAAGATTGATCCACGTCTTTCTTTACTTGGAATGGAAGAAGCGATTGGAACTGTACAAATTCCGTACTTCTCTGATGATGGAAACAAAGTATTAGAACGTACAATTCCAGTGAAAAAGGTTATGACAGAAGAGGGCGAATTGTTCGTTACAACTGTATACGACTTAACGTTAGCAAATTACGGTGTGAACCGAGGGCTTGGCGGACAAGAACCGAAAGACTTCAATGATGATATACCGTTTACACCTGCATGGCAAGAGAAAATGACAGGAGTAAAACGTGAGCTTATTATTCAAATCGCTCGTGAGTTCGCACAAAATGCTGTTGATACGAATGGTCGCTCAATGATAATTGTCGGAGCGGGTATTAACCATTGGTTTAACTCTGATACGATTTATCGCGCCGTTTTAAATCTTGTTCTTCTCGTTGGAGCACAAGGTGTAAACGGCGGTGGTTGGGCTCATTATGTTGGTCAAGAAAAATTAAGACCAGCAGAAGGATGGCAAACAATCGCGATGGCAAAAGATTGGCAAGGTCCACCGAAATTACAAAACGGTACATCCTTCTTCTATTTCGTAACAGATCAATGGCGTTATGAAGATACACCTGTTGGACATTTAGCATCACCAGTTGAAGGTAACTCTCGTTATCAACATCACGGTGATTACAACGTATTAGCTGCACGACTTGGCTGGTTACCTTCTTATCCAACATTCGAGAAAAATGGAATTGAATTATATAAAGAGGCTGTTGCTGCTGGTGCAACAACGCAAGAAGAAATCGGAAAATATGTTGCACAAAAATTAAAAGAAAAAGAACTGAAATTTGCGATTGAAGATCCAGATAACAAAAACAACTTCCCGCGCAACTTATTCGTATGGCGTGCGAATTTAATTTCGAGTTCTGGTAAAGGACATGAATATTTCTTAAAACATTTATTAGGTACAACAAACGGGTTAATGAATGACGACAGTGATTCATTACGACCAGAAGAAATAAAGTGGCATGAAGAAGCGCCAGAAGGGAAGCTTGATTTACTCATTAATTTAGATTTCCGTATGGCTGGAACAGCACTGTATTCTGATATCGTCTTACCTGCTTCAACTTGGTACGAAAAACACGATTTAAGCAGTACAGATATGCATCCATTTGTACATCCATTTAATCCGGCAATCGGTTCACCGTGGGAAGCGCGCTCTGACTGGGATATTTTCACTTCTCTTTCTAAAGCAGTGTCTGATTTAGCGAAGAAAATCGATCTTGAACCAATGAAAGAAGTTGTGGCAACACCGCTTCTTCATGATACACCGCAAGAATTAGCGCAACCACTTGGCAAGATTAAAGATTGGAGTAAAGGTGAATGTGAACCAATCCCAGGTAAAACGATGCCACAAATTCACGTTGTTGAAAGGGATTATAAAACGATTTATGACAAAATGACTGCGCTTGGACCAAATGCCGGAAAACAACCGATTGGTACGAAAGGGATCTCTTGGTCAGCAGAAAAAGAGTATGAGCAATTAAAGAGCAAATTAGGAGTCGTTCGAACGGATTCTATCGCGAAAGGTTGTCCAGACATCAAAGAAGCAATCAATGCTGCTGAAGCGGTATTAACACTATCTTCTACAACAAACGGTCATATGGCAGTAAAAGCATGGGAAGCACTTGAAAAACAAACAGATTTAAAACTACGTGATTTAGCAGAAGAACGTGAAGAAGAATGCTTTACATTCGAACAAATTACAGCACAACCGAAAACAGTAATTACTTCTCCGGCCTTTACAGGTTCAGAAAAAGGTGGACGACGTTACTCACCGTTTACAACAAATGTGGAACGTCTCATCCCTTGGAGAACGATAACTGGTCGACAATCTTTCTACTTAGACCATGACATGATGAAAGAATTTGGTGAAACGATGGCAACATTTAAACCAATTCTGCAACATAAACCGTTCCGTAAATCACGACCTGAAGTAGAAGGGAAAGAAATTACATTAAACTATTTAACACCGCATAATAAGTGGTCGATTCATAGTATGTACTTCGATTCATTACCGATGTTAACGCTATTTAGAGGTGGTCCAACTGTTTGGATGAATAAAGAGGACGCTGCTGAAGCGGGTGTTGCAGATAATGATTGGATTGAGTGCTTTAATCGTAACGGTGTTGTTGTAGCGCGTGCTGTTGTAACGCACCGTATACCGAGAGGAATGGCATTTATGCATCATGCGCAAGATCGTCACATTAACGTACCTGGTACGAAATTAACAAGTAATCGCGGGGGAACGCATAATAGTCCAACTCGAATTCACGTAAAACCGACACATATGATTGGTGGATATGGTCAATTAAGTTATGGATTTAACTATTATGGTCCAACTGGGAACCAGCGTGATTTAAATGTTGTAATCCGTAAACTGAAGGAGGTAGATTGGCTTGAAGATTAAAGCACAAGTCGGAATGGTAATGAACCTAGATAAATGCATCGGCTGTCATACTTGTAGCGTAACATGCAAAAACACCTGGACAAATCGTCCAGGTGCTGAATATATGTATTTCAATAACGTAGAAACGAAACCAGGTATTGGTTATCCGAAACAATGGGAAGATCAGGAGAAATATAAAGGCGGCTGGGAATTGAAAAATGGTGAAATTCAGCTAAAATCCGGTTCGAAAATGAAACGTCTTATGAATATTTTCCACAATCCAGATCAACCAACGATTGATGATTACTTTGAACCTTGGAACTATGATTATGAAACGTTAACAAATAGTCCGCAGCGTAAGCATCAGCCAGTTGCTCGTCCGAAATCAGCAATTACAGGCGAATTTATCGACAAAATTGAATGGGGTCCAAACTGGGAAGATGACTTAGCAGGCGGACATATAACTGGATTGCAAGATCCAAACGTAAAGAAAATGGAAGAAGAAATTAAAACAGATTTTGAAAACGTCTTTATGATGTATTTACCACGCATATGTGAACATTGTATGAATCCATCTTGCGTATCATCTTGTCCATCTGGTGCGATGTATAAACGTGAAGAAGATGGAATTGTTCTTGTAGATCAAAATGCATGTCGCGCATGGAGATTCTGCGTATCATCTTGTCCATATAAAAAAGTGTATTTTAACTGGCAAACGAATAAAGCTGAAAAATGTACAATGTGCTTCCCACGTATTGAAGCTGGTATGCCAACAATTTGTTCAGAAACATGTGTAGGACGTATCAGGTATATTGGGGTAATGCTATATGACGCTGATAAAGTAAAAGAAGCAGCTTCTGTTGAAGACGAAAAAGATTTATATGAATCTCAGCTTACTGTTTTCCTAGATCCAAATGATCCAGAAATAGCAGCTGAAGCGAAAAAACAAGGCATTCCTGAAGAATGGATTAAAGCAGCACAACAGTCACCTATCTATAAAATGATTATCGATTGGAAAATTGCTCTGCCTCTTCACCCGGAGTATCGTACAATGCCGATGGTTTGGTATATCCCTCCGCTTAGCCCAATTATGAACATGGTGGAAGGGAAAGGTAGTAACTGGCAAGCAGAAGAGGTTTTCCCTGCAATTGATAATATGCGTATTCCAATTCAATATTTAGCGAATTTACTCACTGCAGGGGATGAATCACACATTCGTCTTACATTGAAAAAAATGGCTGTTATGCGAACATATATGAGAGCACTGCAAATTAATAAAGAGCCAAATGAAGCTGTATTAAAAGAACTTGGTTTAACGAAACAGGATGTAGAAGATATGTATCGTCTTCTTGCCATTGCGAAATATAAAGATCGCTTCGTTATCCCGACATCTCACCGTGAACAAGTGGCAGATTTATATAGCGAACAAGGAAGCTGTGGTTTATCATTCACAGGTGGTCCAGGCTCTTGTATGACAATTTCTTAAATAAAGGGGGCAGAAAATTATGAGACAAAGTTTACAAACAGCTTTTTCTTGTTCTTCTTTTCTTCTCTCCTATCCTGAACTAGGGTGGAGAGAAGCTGTAACTGAATTGCAAGAAGAGGTTGAAACAATAAAACAGGAAGACGTTAAAGCGTCACTTACAGCCTTTATAAAGCAAGTGCTAAATAAAACGAATGATCAACTCATTGATAGTTACGTATATACATTCGATTTTGGTAAGAAAACAAATATGTATCTTACTTATATGAACACTGGTGAACAAAGAGAAAGAGGTATTGAATTACTGGAGTTAAAACAGCATTATAAAAAATCTGGTTTTGAAGTAACAGATAAAGAATTACCTGATTATTTACCGCTATTGCTTGAGTTCTTTGCAAATGCAAATGAGATAGACAGTGAATCAATTATGAGTAAATACACGGAGAATATACAAGCGTTACACGTTCAATTAAAAGAAGCAGACAGTATGTATGAACCAATTCTTGCGGCTGTTCTACTCGCTATCGAAACATGGGGTGTACAGACAAATTAGAAAGGAGAGTTGTTAAAATGATGGATCAATTTCTATGGGTATTGTTTCCCTATATCATTTTTGCAATCTTTATCGGTGGACATATTTTTAGATACAACTATGATCAATTTGGATGGACATCAAAATCTAGTGAACTATTAGAAAAGAAAATGCTCCGACTCGGAAGTCTATTATTTCACTTTGGGATCATGTTCGTAATTGGCGGTCATGTTATGGGGATTTTAATTCCAGAAGCTGTATACCGTTCAGTAGGTATCTCTGAGCATATGTATCATGTAGTAGCAATTAGTTTTGGGCTTCCGGCAGGTGTTGCTTCTATTAGCGGTTTAATTATATTAACGTACCGCCGCGTAACTGTAAAACGTATCATTGCAACGAGTACAAAGGGAGATTATATTGCGCTTATTTTATTACTTATCGTAATGCTAGCAGGACTTTCCTCAACATTTTTAAATATCGATTCAAAAGGATTTGATTATCGTACAACGATTGGCCCTTGGTTCCGAAGTCTCTTTATTTTCCAACCGAAAGTTGAATATATGATGGAAGTACCAATATGGTTTAAAATTCACATTCTCGCAGGGATGGGGCTTTTCGCAGTGTGGCCATTTACAAGACTTGTACATGTATTTAGTGCCCCAATTAAATATGTAAGCCGTAGTTATGTGATTTACAGAAGACGTATTCCTAATGAGTTGAAAAAATAATACTGCTGTAAACGGATAGGAGCTAATGGTTAAAACGAAACGAGGTCTAATATGGAAGGCCTCGTTTTTGTTTACATAGGGAATAAATGTTAATAAGTAGTTTAAATTGAAAAAAGATTAGCATCTAAATAAGATGCTAATCAATGCTACAAACAGAAGCAGAGCAATCTTCACAAGCAATTTCACATTTTAAAAATTGTAAATCGTGGATTGTAATCTTTCCTTTATGAATTGAAATTGTACCTTGCTTTTTTAATTCATTTAACATTCGATTTACACTTTCACGTGAAGTTGCACAGAAATTAGCGAGTTCTTGATTCGTTAATGGTAAATCGATGAGAATACCATTTTCTTTTAATACACCGTAACTATTTGTCATTCGTATAAGAGTAGAGTACAGGGCACCTTTTTTGCCGTGTAATACTAAATCTCGGAACTTCGTTTGCATTCTTCTTAAATGTTCACTAATCCATTTCATAAATTCAAATACAAGAGCGGGTTTTTGGAGTAATGCTTTTTCTAACGCTTCACGTTTTATTACACCTACTTCAACATCTTCAAGACATTTTGAGTTTAATAAATATTTTGCATTATCCGTGAACAATGTTAATTCTCCAATAATGTCATATTCCGAACAAATTCGAAGTGTTAATTCTTGTCCGTCAGCACTAAGTTTACTAATTTGTACTTTCCCTGAGTGAATGATATAGAGTTCTGTTGCCTCCATACCTTCTTGAAAAATAAAACTACCTTTTTTTATCTGCATTTTATATTCAACAGATGCAAGTAATTCTTTTAAATCTTGAGATAATGTCATACTGTTTGCCACAGTGATCACCTTTCTTCTTATAAGCAATACATTTCCTATTTTGAGTGTAAGTATGATGAAAATGCAAGAGCTATTTAAAAATAAATTGAAATTTCAATGACCGTAAGGAGGAGTGGCTAAAGATGTGAACAAAATGCGAACGGATTTGTGAAAATTTTTTGAATGGGGAAAGTGATGTGAGAAAAGTCACATTGAATATGTAGCTTCTTTTTTATAATGAAGGCAAATAAAAAAATGAAAGCTTACTAAGGATTGCAGCAGAAAAGAAGGGATATAGATGCACGAGAACATGAAAGATTCTTTAAAGCGGCCACTTCAAGATTTACGCATTTCAGTTATTGATCGTTGTAATTTTAGGTGCACATATTGTATGCCTGCTGAAGTGTTCGGACCTGATTATGCTTTTTTACAGAAAGAGTGTTTATTAACATTTAATGAAATAGAAAGGTTAGCTAGATTATTTATAAGTATGGGAGTTAATAAAATTAGGCTTACTGGCGGTGAACCTTTATTGCGTAAAGACTTACCGAAATTAATTGCAAGACTTACAAATCTAGAAGGCTTAAAAGACATTGGACTCACAACAAACGGAATTCATTTAGCAAAACAAGCTAAGGCGCTAAAAGACGCGGGATTAAAACGTGTAAATATTAGTTTAGATGCGATAGAGGACCATGTCTTCAAAAAAATTAACGGAAGAAATGTAAGTACAAAACCTGTACTGAAAGGAATAGAAGCAGCAAATGCTGCTGGATTAGAAGTAAAGGTAAATATGGTCGTAAAAAAAGGGATGAATGATAGTCAAATTCTTCATATGGCTCGTTATTTTAAAGAAAAAGAAATTCAGCTCCGTTTCATTGAGTTTATGGATGTAGGCAGTACAAACGGATGGAATTTTGAAGAAGTCATTACGAAGGAACAATTAATAGAGAAAATTAATCGTGTATATCCAATTGAGCCCGCTCAGCCTCGTTATTTTGGAGAGGTTGCGAAATTGTATCGATATGTAGGGAGTAATGCAGAAGTTGGATTTATTACTTCTGTTTCTGAGTCATTTTGTTCTTCTTGTACGAGAGCTCGTATTTCGGCAGACGGCAAGTTTTTCACGTGCCTATTTGGAGCGAAAGGAACGGATTTGCGAACGCTTCTTCGAGAAAATATTTCTGATGCATCACTATTAAAAATTTTAAATGATACATGGCGATATAGAACAGATCGATATTCAGATGAAAGAACGGTTGAGAATACAAGTAAACGTCCAAAAGTTGAAATGTCTTACATTGGTGGATAGTGAAAGGGGGATTTCTTATGCAAGAGCGTTATTCAAGACAAGTGTTGTTTTCTGGAATTGGTGAAATGGGACAAAGAAAAATAAGAGAAAAGCATGTGCTCCTAATCGGTGCGGGTGCGCTAGGAGCTGCGAATGCAGAAGCACTTGCTAGGATGGGAATTGGGAAATTGACAATTGCTGATCGTGACTACGTCGAATGGAGTAATTTACAGCGGCAGCAGTTATATACAGAAGAAGATGCGCAGCAGTGTAAACCAAAAGCAATTGCAGCAGCAGAACATGTAAGAAAGATTAATTCTGAAGTGGAAAATGTACCAGTTGTAACAGATGTCACAATGCGAGAAATAGAAGAGTTAACAAAAGATGTGGATCTCATATTAGATGCGACTGACAATTTCGATACGCGTCTACTTATAAATGACATTTCACAAAAAGAAAATATACCTTGGATATATGGCGGATGCATTGGGAGTTACGGTGTAACGTATACAATTCTTCCTGGGAAAACACCATGTTTTCGCTGTCTAATGGATCATCCTATGGGCGGTGCAACATGCGATACAGCCGGAATCATTCAGCCAGCTGTACAAATGGTTGTTGCTCACCAAGTTACAGAGGCGATGAAAATATTGGTGGATGATTATGAATCATTAAGAGGGACAATGTTATCATTTGATATTTGGAACAATCAATATCTCTCATTAAAAGTAAATAGACAGAAGAAAAATACATGTCCATCTTGTGGAAATACACGCACGTATCCAAGTTTAACATTTGAAGCACAGATGAAAACGGAAGTGCTATGTGGACGGAATACGGTTCAAATCCGTCCAGGGATAAAACGTGTTCTTCATTTAGAGGAAGTTCAAAAACGATTACAAAAAAGTGTACTTGTCCAAAAAACGCCTTACTTACTATCATTTCTAATTGATGAATATCGTTTCGTTTTATTTACAGACGGTAGGGCATTTATTCATGGAACAAATGATGTGAAAATAGCAAAACGATTATACGCAAAATATATAGGATGAACAGAAAGAGAGTTGCCCCTTATTAAAACGAGGTGAAAAAAGAATGTTAGAAAAACGTATACCAATTCCAGTGGCAGAAGCAGTTGCACGTGTAATGGAATATGCTTACCAAGGTGAAATAGAAAAGGTTTCTCTTATAGAAAGCTACGGTAGAACACTTGGAGAAGATGTTATTGCAGATCATGATGTTCCGCATTTTGATCGCTCTCCGTACGACGGGTTTGCGATTCGAGCGGAAGATACAAAAGAAGCGAGTAGTAGTAACCCCATTCAGTTTGAAGTAATTGGCGAAATTGGAGCAGGCTTTGTTTTTACAGAAGAAGTGAAAGCATTTCAAGCTGTCCGTATTATGACAGGTGCCGCAATTCCGGAAGGGTGTAATGCGGTTGTTATGTTAGAGCTAACGGAAGGATTTGAAGAAAACGAAAAGATTTATATGGTATTAAAACGCTCTTTCTCTTCTGGCGATAACATTTCTCTTAAAGGAGAAGATGTAAACCAAAATAGCATCCTTGTGAAAAAAGGGACTGTTATTAATCCTGGAGTTGCAGCGCTTCTTGCTACGTTTGGTTATAGTACGGTATATGTTGTAAAACAGCCAGTCATTGGAATTGTAACGACAGGAAGTGAACTGCTCGAAGTACATGAACAATTAAAGCCAGGGAAGATTCGAAATAGTAACTCTTATATGGTAGCTGCTCAAATTGAACGAGCAGGTGGAATTGTACAGTATTATGGGCAATTCGCTGACAATTTTGAGACGTGTTATAACACTGTAAAAAAAGCGATAAAAGAAGTTGATATATTAATTACAACTGGTGGCGTTTCAGTAGGAGACTATGATTATTTACCGGCTATTTATGAGAGATTACAAGCTAATGTACTTTTTAACAAAATAGCGATGCGACCAGGAAGTGTGACAACTGTAGCTGAGTTAGAGGGAAAACTATTATTTGGTCTATCTGGTAATCCTTCTGCTTGTTATGTCGGATGTGAATTGTTTGTTCGACCTGTCATTGGAACATACTTGCATAGGAAAGATCCGCACATATATCGTGCAGAGGCAATATTACAGAAAGACATTTCGAAAGCAAATCCGTTTACTCGTTTTGTAAGAGGGAGAGTGGAATTTGTAGATGGTCAATTACAAGTTACACCAGTTGGTTTAGATAAATCTAGTGCAATTTCTTCACTTGCAGAGGCGAACGCATTTATCGTCCTGCCAGGAGGAACGAGAGGATTTGAAGCAGGAATAACTGTTTCGGTACTGTTATTAGAATCAAACGCTGGAAGTGAGTGGCCGTGGGAAGAACCACTTCGATCATACAAATAATAGAAAAATAGATTACTAACTTATACAAAGATAAGAGGTGCAAAATGATACAAACGTATTATGAAGTAATTGATACACCTATTTCAATTGAGGAAGTTACAAACAAAGTAATTCGTCGTGAGTGCGGCGCAGTTACTACTTTCGTTGGTACTGTTAGAGAATTTACGAAAGGGCGTCGTACGCTACATTTAGAGTATGTAGCATATAAAACAATGGCAGAAAAACAACTTGAGAGAATTGGTACTGAAGTAGGAGAGAGGTGGCCTGGGACATTTGTCGCCATTACACATCGCATTGGTACATTACAAATTTCTGATCTTGCTGTTGTCGTCGCTGTTTCTACACCACACCGGAAAGCTGCATATGAGGCGAACGAATATATTATGGAGCGTATAAAACAAATCGTTCCAATTTGGAAGAAAGAATTTTGGGAAGATGGTGAATCATGGATTGGTGATCAGTTAGAGAATGTAGCATATGAGAATGGTGAGCCTGAAGAGGAGATGAGAATATGATTGAAGTACTATTATTTGCACATTTACAAGAAGAAGTAAGTAAGCCAGCATTACAAATCGATTGTGAAAATATTACAGTTGCTGAACTAAAGAAGGTACTCATTAAGAAATACAACGTAGCGATTTCAAATGAAATCATGGTAGCTATAAATGAAGAGTATGCAAATGAGGATGACATCATTCAAACTGGCGATGTCATAGCGATAATTCCGCCAGTAAGTGGTGGTTGATTCTTTTCGACTTAATCATGTTACGACGTGATTAGGCTGGAGAGAATGAATATAAATATGCATACATAGGAGGGAACAGGATGAAAAGTCCTAATTTTCAATTAAGTTTACAAACTTCTAATCTAATTATAGGTTTTATGGTATGGGTCATTTTATCATCATTAATGCCTTATATTAAAGTGGATATCCCATTAACTGCGGGGCAAATTTCTATGGTCACAGCAGTACCCGTTATTTTAGGTTCTGTTCTTCGCATTCCAATTGGTTATTGGACAAATCGTTTCGGAGCAAGAAAATTATTCTTTATTAGTTTTATTCTATTATTACTTCCTGTCTTTTATATTAGTGTTGCCAATTCTATGATGGATTTAATTATTGGTGGATTATTTGTAGGAATCGGTGGTGCTGTATTCTCTGTAGGAGTAACTTCTTTACCAAAATACTTTCCGAAAGAGAGTCATGGTTTTGTAAATGGTATTTACGGTGTCGGTAACGCCGGAACAGCAATTACTTCGTTTTTAGCGCCTGTTATCGCAACTTCAGTTGGCTGGAGAACGACAGTACAATGTTATTTAGTTTTACTTGCAGCATTTGCACTTATGAACTTTTTATTAGGTGATCGTAAGGAGAAAAAGGTGAATACACCATTAATGGAACAAATAAAAGGTGTATATAAAAATGAGAAACTTTGGTTTTTATGTATCTTTTACTTTTTAACATTCGGATCATTTGTCGCATTTACAGTATACTTACCAAACTTTTTAGTATCTCACTTCGGATTAGAGAAAGTAGATGCTGGTATGCGAACTGCAGGATTCATTGTACTCGCAACAATTATGCGTCCGATTGGTGGTTGGCTCGGCGATAAGTTTAATCCATTTAAAATATTAATCTTCGTATTTATCGGTTTAACACTTTCAGGTATTATTTTATCATTCATGCCTAGTATGAACGTGTATACATTTGGTTGCTTACTAGTCGCATTTTGTGCAGGCATTGGTAATGGTACAATCTTTAAACTCGTTCCAATGTACTTCTCAGAACAAGCAGGTATTGTAAATGGACTTGTTTCAGCTTTAGGCGGACTAGGAGGGTTCTTCCCGCCCCTAATTTTAACATTACTATTCCAACTAACAGGCCATTATGCAATTGGATTTATGGCATTATCAGAAGTCGCACTTGCTTGTTTAATCATTACAGTGTGGATGTATAGTCAAGAAAAGCTGTTAGTGATGTTAAAAAATCATTAATAAGGAAAAAGAACCATCCCAAAGTATTTTGGGATGGTTCTTTTAGTAATAGGCTTCAACATGTTTTTATTGATCTCTCAATAAACGCTTATTTTCTATAAGAATTTGCTTTTAAAATGAAGATGTCAAAAGTTATTCAATTAAAGGGCAGATTAGTTAAGGAAATCTTTAAAGTATTTACATATAGACTGGCGAAAAAAAGACACAATCTCGCTTATAATTAAAGTTATATGAGCTTAGGGTGATAGCGATGGGGTGGGAGTGTCAAGTAAGAATTTTATGCATAATTGCCACTAAGGGAGATGATTAAAAGTTGAGTAAACAGAATATCAGCACAATAGTTTCAGGAGATTTGATTGTTACCCATCTAATTGGCCAGATTAATACAGAAGATGTGTATGAATGGTTTAATGATTTTGAGCAGGTTTGTCAGCAATTTATTTCTGAGGGTCGGAAATACAAAGTGTTGGTGGATAGAAAAGGGTATACCCCAAATCATTTTTCTGTTCAAAAAGTATGGAAAGATAAGTTCTTCAATGAAACCATTTTGAATCATAGTAAGGCAATTGCATTTCTTCTTGAAGAAGGAGAGATACTGAAGTATTTACAACAATCCAATACAAAAGAATCCGTGGAGTTTTTTGATGATTATGAACAAGCGCTAATTTGGTTGAATGAATATCCAATATAAAAACTGAATAGAAAGAGTTGCTCGTAATGTTACACTTGTCATGAAATTTATTTGTTTACAAGTTGCAAACACCATTTATTTTCTTCATAGATTACTTGTGAAATAAAAGAACGGAACTACAACAAAAAGAACAAACGTCCCCTAAAAAACGTTTGTCCAAAGGTAATTACTATTTTAACTAAGAAATAGATTACAATTTATGTGTACGAGAAATCTTTTTTATAAGTTTAGGCAATATAGATGTTAGTTCTTGCTTCAAACGCTTCGTAAATGATGGATCTTTACCAGAAGTTGAAATAGTGACAACATATTCATTATTTCTTATAACGCCAGGTGTGTGAAAAGATGATTCTGTACCATCACTTACAACGTTAACCCACTGGAAATCATGAGCGGCCTGTTTGACCATCATATTTACAGCGTGTTGATTTGTAGCTGCATAAATAAGGTGAGCATCTTTAATATCATCATTACTAAAAGCTTTTTGCTTCCAAGTAATATAAGAAAGTTCCTTCATTTCCTCGCAAATTTCTGGGCTGACAACAGTGACGAAAGCGCCTGTATCTTTTAATCCAGACGCTTTTCGATATGCAATTTTACCTCCACCAATGATAACAACGACTTTATTTTGTAGATTAAACATAAGAGGGTACATGTTATACATATATGCATTCCTCCATTCGTTCTAACAATGTTAGTTTCATATATGTATCAAACTGAAGACAGTTACAAGTCGTAACATGATTATATTTTTTTGTATGCAATTCAATTTTTTGAAGTAATAATCCGGTAAAGAGAAGGTATGGCATGACATATACATGGGACGCAGTCGATGTTATATCCTTGAGCTCGGCAGTAAAAGAGGGAGTTCCTTTCGTTAAAAAGGAACAGGATACTGGCATACCAAGTTTTCGTTCGACAGCTGCTCCGATTAGTTGTAACTCATGTATCGGTTGTGTATCACTACTGCCTCGTCCTACGAGTAAAATACTACTATTTTGCATTGGCATAGCTTCACGTATTCTTTTCACTACAAGTTCCACCATATGTGGATGTGTACTAAAAGGAGGTACAACTGAAAATGTTATTTGTGGATATTTCTTTTGTAGTTGTTCTATTTCAAAAGGAATATCACGTTTATAGTGAGCTGCTGCAAATAATAAAACAGGTACAATCATTATTTCAGTTACTCCCTCTATTATCGTTTCTGTAACTGCATCCGAAATAGTAGGTGTCGTTAGTTCTAGAAAAGCTATTTTTTGAATTCTTTCGTTTCGCTCTTTCATAACAGATTGAATAAATTGAATGAATTGTTCATTACCTTCTTGTAGCCGGCTCCCATGTCCAACATATACAATTCCTTTCATTGTCTCACCATGTCTTTCTTCATAAGAGTTTCTTGTAATTGATGATCTACGTTATGAAACCCAACTTTATTTGCATAGTATAAAGTTGGAACGTCGGTATACGAGAATGGGAGAGTAAGAATATTGATAAAGCCAAGGCGTTTTATTTCTGCTAGAAACGTATCAATAGAAGCACGACCTTCAAATACAATGCTATCCCATGAGAATTCAGAAAGCATACGTGAATGAATTTCATCGAAGCGATGATCAATTGTGTACTCATGAGTCATCATATAGGAACCAGCACCAATTTTTTCTTGTATAAAAGCAATTCGGTTAATGTTTCGTCCTAAATAAACTGTTGTATTGGAAGAGAACTCTGCTTGTTTACTTAGTAGCCCATATTGCATAAGTTTTTCTTGAGTGGCAACGTTCATATGTTGTAGTTGCGCTTGTAAAGAACGAATATCTTTTTGGTGTTTACTACATGATTGCATCAATATTTCTACACTTTCAGCTGAACAAAAAACAAGACGATTAACGTTAAAAATTTCATTGATTTGTTCAAGTGTTAATGTGTATTCTACCTTTTTGAAAGTAGGAATTTGATATATTTCTGCACCGGCTTCTTGTAACTTTTGCTTCATTGAACTTGTTTTATTCGTTGCAGATGCAAATAAAACTTTCTTGCCGTGCAATGGCTTGCGTTCTTTCCAAGAGATTTGATCCCGTAAGGAAACGACATCACCAACAATTGTCATAGAAGGATTAGAAATATTTTCGTTTTTGACAATAGAAACAATGGTAGACAGTGTCCCTGTGACAACGCGCTGTTTACCAGTTGTACCCCATTCAATGACTGCTACTGGCGTATCTTCTTTTTTTCCTGCTTGTAGTAAGTTTTCACAAATTGTAGGTAAGTTTTTTATACCCATGTAGTAGGCAATCGTGTCGCTATTGTAAGATGAATTATATTTTCCATGATCGGTTAAAGGACCTTTTGCATGTCCGGTTAATAAAGTGACGCTATTACTGTAGTCACGGTGGGTGAGGGGAATACCTGCATAGATACTAGCGGCGATGCTAGATGTAATACCTGGTACAATTTCATATGGAATATTTGCTGATGCTAAAGTTTCTGCTTCTTCACCAACACGGCCAAAAATAGATGGATCTCCGCCTTTTAAGCGGACTATGATTTTTCCTTCTTTCGCAAATTGAAGGAGGTGTGAGTTAATCATTTCTTGACGCATAGTATGATTCTTTGGCATTTTTCCGCAATAAATAAGTTCACATGTTTCTTTTGTATAATTAAGAAAGGAAGGGTTTAATAAGCGGTCATATAAGACGATATCTGCACGATTTAAGCACTCTATCGCTTTTTTTGTAATAAGCCCTTCATCACCTGGTCCTGCACCAACTAAATATACATATCCGTTCATATTCGCACCTCGTCTATTTTTATTTAAAAGGAAGCCAGGGGAGGCTTCCTTTTTATATATAAATATCCCCGTCAATAACTTCTACTTCATACGTTTGAATACAACCGTCATCAGGTTTTTGAACTTCACCTGTTAGTAGTGAAATTTTCCAATCATGTAGGGGACAAAAGACGAATTCTCCAGATACAATACCTTCCGCTAATGGCCCTTTTTTATGAGGACAACGATTTTCTACAGCTCGAATATCGCCATTTGAAAGGCGGAATAGGGCGAAAGACATACCTTTCATTTGCACCTCTTTACCGATTTGAATAGGAAGGTCTTCTGCACGCATAACTTTTATTTTTTCTTTCGTTTGTATCATATAGATCACAGCTCCTTATTTCACAGTTTCTACTTCATACATCGCTTTTAATGATTTCGTTTCTAGTGCTTGTCCCCATGCTTCTTTATATGTGCCACGAGCTTTTTGGAAACGTTCATTTAACTTAGTGACCATATTTGCATCTTGCAGTATTTCCTTTATGTGATCGAAGCCTAATCGTTCTGTCCAGTAGGCAGTACGCTCTCCATAAATACCAGTTTCACGATAATATTGCATGTAAGCTGTAGCGATGCGAAGGACATCATCTTCAGTAGGGACAATCATTACAAAATCAGCTTCGCGTACTTCCGTACCACCATTTCCGCCAATATAAAGTTGGTATCCATTTTCGACACAAACAACGCCAAAATCTTTCGTCAGTACTTCCGCACAGTTACGTGGACAGCCCGTTACACCCATCTTCATTTTATGAGGTGTATCTACCATTTCTAATGATTGTTCAAGCAACATACCAAGTCCTAATGAATCTTTCGTACCGAAACGGCAGAAACGAGAGCCAACACATGATTTTACATTACGAAGAGATTTTGAATACGCATATCCAGAAGCCATATTTAATTCAGCCCATACGTTAGGTAAATCTTGTTTCTTAACACCGTATAAGCCAATTCGGCTCGCACCTGTAATTTTCACAAGTGGAACATCGTACTTTTTCGCAACTTCAGCAATTTTCATTAAATCATCTGCTGTTGTAACGCCTCCGTACATACGTGGAATAACAGAGAAGGTACCATCGTGCTGGATGTTACCATTCATTCTTTCATTCACGAAACGGGATGATTTATCATCTTCATATTCTTCTGGAATCGCCATACGTAAATAGTAGTTTAAAGCAGGACGACATTTCGAACATCCATCTTCATGTACAAAACCAAGAACGTTTCGTACTTCTTTTGGAGATTTTAAACCTTTCTCATGAATGGCCGCTACGACTTCATCACGTGATAAAGGTGTACATCCGCACATACCGGTAGACTGTGCAGAAGCATCAAAAGCATCTCCAAGTGTATGAGATAAAACTTGTTCTACAAGCGGACGACATTTACCACAAGACCCTGCGGCTTTCGTACAGGCTTTAACTTCTTCAAAAGTCTTTAACTCCTGTTCTAAAATGGCGTGAACGATTGTGCCTTTCGTAACACCATTACATCCGCAAATTGTGTCATCCGCACTCATAGTAGCAACGTCAAGTTCACATTCTTCACCAGCTTTGTGAAGAATGGAAGCTGGTGTATATTCTTGTATATCTTCTTCTTTCTTTAACATGCTAAAGAGGCGGGTACCGTCAGCTGTATCACCGTATAAAACGATACCGACGACTTTATTATCACGAATTAATACTTTTTTATAGGAACGTTTACATTCATTAAAGATGGATATTGCTTTCGTTTGATCATCTTCATAAATTTGGCCAGCAGAGAATAAATCACAACCAGCAACTTTTAATTGTGTACCGACGATACTGCCCGAATATCCATCAGTTTGTAAATTTGTTATATGTTTTGCTAATATCGCACCTTGTTCATAAAGAGGAGCAACAAGTCCATATGCGATACCGTCATGCTCTGCACATTCTCCAACTGCATAAATGGACTCATCATTTGTTAGCATATAGTCATTGACTACAATACCGCGATTTACAATTAGACCAGCATCTTTTGCTATTTGCGTATTTGGGCGTATACCGACAGCCATTACGATTAAATCACAATCTACAACTTCACCATCTTCAAATTGAATGCCCTCAACATGGTCTGTACCAAGAATTTTTACAGTTTTCTTTTCCATTAAAAACTTCATGCTTTGTGCTTCTAAATCTTCACGCAGAAGAGCAGCTGCTTTCGTATCTAGTTGTTGCTCCATTAAGCTAGGCATTAAATGAACAACATGTACGTCCATTCCTAAATCAATTAGACCTCTTGCGGCTTCTAAACCGAGTAACCCGCCACCAATGACAACGGCCTTTTTCTTTTCTTTAGCGGTATCTATCATAAATTGTGTATCTTCAATAGTTCGAAATCCTGTTACACCAGAAAGTGCGGAACCTTCAACAGGTAAAATAAAAGCACTAGAACCTGTTGCGATAATGAGCTTGTCGTATGTAAGAGTACGCTTCTTTTCTGTAATAATAATTTTTTCTTCTCGGTTAATACTTTGAACTCTTTCATTCGTATACAAAGTTATTTCGTTTTCTTCATACCAACTGTATTCATTCATAATGATATCTTGCATATTTGTTTTGCCTTGTAAAACATGAGAAAGCATAATGCGGTTGTAGTTTGGATGCGGTTCATCTCCAAAAATAGTAATCTCATATGAATCACTATCATGTTTTAAGATTTCTTCCATACAGCGAATGCCAGCCATACCATTTCCGATCATAACTAAACGTTTTTTCATTTTCGTTTCCCCTTTTTATGTGAAATATTGAACAAAGGATTATATTTTTATTATAGAAAATCAAATAAGGGGGAGATGTGATATTTATCACATTTTTATAATGATTCACAAATTGTTAAAATTCGGTTTTATGTGAAGGGGATGTGAATATTTTTCGCAAAACGAAAAAGCAGGCCATAAGTATTTACACTCATGTCCTGCACTTGATTTATGCTTTCGTAATGGCACGCGGAAATAAAATATTATTTTCTAAATGAATATGCTCAAATAAATCAGACTCTAGAGCTTCAAGACGTTGGTAGACAAGTCGATAAGTACCGCAAGCGCCTTCTGGAGGAGTAAAGTCATTTGTCACTTTACGAAGTTCTTTTATAATATTTCCGGCATGATTGTGCTCATTTTCTAGTTCATCCACTACTTTACGTAACTTTGTATAATTTTCATCAGTTGGATTTTGTTCAAATTCTAAAATTAATGGGAAATCTTCCATTTCTTCTTTAATTAAATGCTGTTCTAATTCCATTTTAAGTTCATGAAATAGCTTATGAATTTGAGCTAAATGAGGCTGACTTGCCCCATGAACACGTAATACTTTTGTCACATATGGACTTAACTGTGGTAATTCTTCATTTAAATAGCGATGATGCTTATTTATAACATAATCAATCAATTCACGATAAGAAGCATTTTTCCAATCAATTTCCGATTCATTTAATCGTTTCGTATTATGATAAAGCGTATTTAACTCTGTAAGCACTTCAGTAGCTGATAAATTTCTTTCATGAATTGCATCAATAAGTGGCTTATTACCGCCACAACAAAAATCTATTCTATATGATTTAAAAAGATCACTAGCTTTCGGAAATTGTGTAACAATCTCACCAACAATTGAAGTTTCAGTAAATGTATGTTCCATATGAATGCCTCCATAAAGTTTTAATGTAATATCTAAATTAAGAATAGCGATAAATTAAAATCTATGTAGTGATTGAAATCACTTATTCTGTGTCGTTTTTGAGAATAATAAGAAGAATGTTATTAAAATAAGGGGGAAAGTAATAAGTGGTAATATTTTACGTTAATAAAAAAGAAGCTTAGTAAAAGCTTCTTTTTTATTACTATTTTTCACATGCAATTCCATCGCCATCACGATCAAGATGAGAGCTATAACCTGGTTGCCCTTTATGTAAAGGAGCTTTCCCAGCTGCTCTAACTGCAGCACAATTTTTGTAGTATGCACTATCAGTATTACCATTAGCTGGTTGTGTTTGAGCTTGCTGTGCTTTTTGTTCTTCTTGTTGTTTACGAGCTTGTTCATCAGCCTGACGTTTTTGTTCTTCTTGTTGTTTACGAGCTTGTTCATCAGCCTGACGTTTTTGCTCTTCTTGTTGTTTACGA